>CALJBF010000304.1 GCA_938027385.1 uncultured Porphyromonadaceae bacterium
TCGCCGGTGCCATGGCGTGGTGGTGGCTCATCACGTTCGTGATAAGCAAGGTGCGCAACCGATTCAACGTGAAGGCCATGTGGCTGATGAACCGCATCATCGGCTGCATTCTCATGACCATGGCGGCCGTGGGACTCTACAAAGGAATCAGAGGATATATTGATTTAGACAACGACCAGACGGTCACAACCATAACCGCCGATGCGCCAAAACAGACAGAAACCGGTAATCTCGCTCCCTGACGCCCCCGTACTTGACACATTGCCCATAAGTGAAGTGCCCTCGGCGCTCGAGGAGCACGGCGTGCGCCTGTCGGTTGACTCGCTCAACTGGCCGGAACAGTTTCCCTACCGCCCGCTGACGGTTGTCAGCGCCGCCCACACCTCAACCGCCATTTATCTGGAGTTTCTGGTGAGATGCAACTACCTCAGGGCCGAGAATTACACTGACAACAGCCAGGTGAGCCGTGACTCGTGTGTGGAATTCTATGTCGCCGCCGACCCGGCGAGTCCGGCCGACTATGTGTCGATCGGCATAAACTGCATCGGCACCGTAAGGGCCACCGCACACCGCTCTGACGGAACGGCGCGCGTGCTCGGCACCGACGAGCTGGCTCGCATACAGCGGTATGCCTCGGTGGGCACGCGGCCGTTCCGCGAGGTCGAAGGATCGTTTATCTGGAGCGTCACCGTGGCGATTCCACTTGACCTGGTGGGCATAAGATATGATGGCGCCCCGGTGCGCGTGCTCGGCAATTTCAACAAGTGCGCGACCGACACGTCACAGCCGCATTACCTGAGCTGGGCCCCGATTGATTCGCCCGAGCCGGATTTCCACCGCCCGGAGGCTTTCGCCACCATCACGCTGGAATGACGCGCAAAACAATGCGCGCGGCGTTTTGAAATCAGCGCGAAAAGCCGTAACTTTGTGACTCCAAAACAACAAAACAACTATAAAAGCTAAAATAATGAGAAAGAATATCGTAGCCGGCAACTGGAAGATGAACACCACCCTCGGCGAGGGCGTAGGTCTGGCAAAAGATGTGAACGAGGCTCTGAAAAACGCCTCTGACGTGAAATGCGACGTGGTGATCTGCGTGCCCTTCACACACCTGGCACCCGTTGCCGCCGCTATCGACAAGAATCTCCTCGGCCTCGGCGCCGAGAACTGCGCCGACAAGCTCAAAGGCGCATACACCGGTGAGGTTTCGGCCCCGATGGTTGCCTCTACAGGCGCTACATACGTTATCCTCGGGCACTCTGAGCGCCGCCAGTATTACGGCGAGACCTCAGAGATTCTGAAAGAGAAAGTGAACCTGGCCCTGGCCGAGAACCTCACCCCGATCTTCTGCATCGGCGAGGTGCTTGAGCAGCGTGAGGACGGCTCGTTCCTCGACGTGGTTACAAAACAGATCGAGGAGGCTCTCTTCGACCTCTCGGCCGAGGACTTCTCGAAACTCATCCTGGCCTACGAGCCGGTATGGGCTATCGGCACCGGCAAGACCGCCACTGCCGAGCAGGCTCAGGAGATGCATGCTCACATCCGCTCGGTGATCGAGAAGAAATATGGCAAAGAGGTCGCTGACAACACCTCGATCCTCTACGGTGGTTCGTGCAAGCCCTCGAACGCAAAAGAACTGTTCGCAAAACCCGATGTTGACGGTGGCCTTATCGGTGGTGCCGCTCTGGACGCCGCCTCGTTCATGGGCATCGTAACAGCATTCTGATAAGAAAACATAAGTACGTCGTTTTGACAATACGCAGATTCATACTGACAGCGGTAGCCGCAATCGTCGCCCTGATGCCTGCAAAGGCGCAGGAGGCGGTTGCGGCCGTTGCCGCGTCGGTTGCCGACAGCGCGGCAGTGACCGCCGCGGTTGCCGGAGGTGACATTGTCACGGCCCTGGGCCGCGAGGGTGCCACCGTAACAGTCGAGATTCCCGCGGCTCTGGAACGTCGTCTTGAGAACCGCGCTCTGCACTCGGAACCCGCCGAAACCGGCGAGCAGGCCGAGAGCGGCGAGGCTGAGAGTGAGGCCGACAAAGATACAGACCGCCCCGTGCAGATGTCGCGCGGCAAGGTCGTGGGCTACCGCGTGCAGATATATACCGACCAGAATGTGCGCACCGGCAAGAGCGAGGCCCGCAACCGCGAGCGTATGGTCGGCCGCTCGTTCCCGCAGTATGCCACCTACGTCAGCTATTCGTCGCCGTACTGGCGTCTGAGGGTAGGGGATTTCCGCACACAGCAGGAGGCGCAGAAAGCCGCCGCAGAAATCAAACGGGCGTTCCCGCGTTTCTCGCGCGACGTGCGCATAGTGCGCGACCGCATAAACGCCCGCTGAGGCTGTCTAAACGAACAATCATGACTGATTTTTCTGACGAAAACTCGCGCATCGAGGCCATTGCGGCCCATTATCGCGAAATCATCTCACTTCTGGGCGAAGATCCCTCGCGAGAGGGGTTGGTGAAGACTCCCATGCGTGCCGCAAAAGCCATCTGGTACGCTACCGGCGGTTACCGCCAGGATCCTGAAGCCATTCTGAACCAGGCGATTTTTGAATATGCCGGGTCGAAGATGGTGGTTGTGAAGGATATAGAATTCTATTCGCTCTGCGAACACCATATACTGCCGTTTTTCGGCACCGTCGATGTGGGTTACCTCCCTTCAGGCTCGATGATCGGCCTGAGCAAGCTTGCCCGGCTTGTCGATGCCGTGGCGCGGCGCCTGCAGGTGCAGGAGCGTATGACTGCCGAGATCTGCAACCAGCTGCAGCAGACCCTGGCTCCCCGCGGCGTGATTGTGAACTGCCGCGCAAACCACCTGTGCATGCAGATGCGCGGGGTGGAGAAACAGCGTGCCGTCACGCACACTTACGAATACACCGGCGCATTTGCCACTGATCCGGCGCTGCGCACCGAATTCTTTAATCTTATCGGCTCTTGAATCCCGCGGATGTGCTGATTGTCGGCGCCGGCAGCTGTCTGGGCGGCATGGCCCGCTATCTGCTGAGCGTGGCGGTGCAGACCCGTGCCGGTGGCCTGTTCCCCTGGGGCACGTTTGCCGTGAATCTTGCGGGATGCCTGGTGCTCGGATTCCTTTATGGCATGCTTGACCGCGGTTTTCAGCTCAGCGCGCCGATGAAACTGTTTCTGACCGTGGGTTTCTGCGGCGGATTCACCACATTCTCAACCTTCGTCAACGAGAATTACGTGCTGTTCACGCATCCGGCACCCGTAGTGGCTGTGATATATGCCGCCGCAACCCTTGTGGCCGGCCTTTTCCTGCTCTATGCCGGTTACCTGACCGCCCGCCTTTTCTGACAGCCCCCCGATAACTATAGTCAGACCTGTCCGACAAGTCAGACGGGTCTGACTTTCCCATAACACCCATAATTCCCATGACTCCCATAACTCCCATTCAGCAAACTGGGAATTATGGGAGTCATGGGAATTATGGGAGTTATGGGTGCGCCCC
>CALJBF010000305.1 GCA_938027385.1 uncultured Porphyromonadaceae bacterium
TGGGTAACCGACGGCAGATAGGCCGTATTGTTGTAGCCGCTGATGCAGAAGAGGCATGTGACTACAACCACCACGCCTGCCGACATCCACCAGAAACCCTGGTTGCGGAAATCGGTTGACATCACACAGCGCACTATGGCATACAGCACCATGAGCACACCGATTACGAAAGCCGCGCCAATCCACCACAGGTCGACGAGATTCCAGAAATATTTGTTGGCGACAGGCCGGATGTGGCCGTCGGCATCGGGGGCATATCCGTCGGCAAGGAACAGGACAGCCACAAACGCCAGGAACAGCACCACGAATATCACGCCGTTGATGAGTATGCGTGCCTTGGCGCGCTTGAGGAAGTCATTCCTGCGCGGATCGTTCACGTTCTGATAGAAGAACATCACACCTGCCGTGCGGGCCAGGAACAGAACCGTGAGGCCCAGAAGAAGGCCGCGCAGCGAGAATATCTCTTCGAAACCGTGAGCTTTGTTCCACACCGAGATTACGGGCGAGCCGGGGTCGAGGATGCTCTGGCGTGATACCTCGAAGTCGGCGCCGAAGAACTGCATCGCCACGGCGCACCCCAGAAACACGCACCCTACACAGCCGTTTACGAAAAGGAACACGTCGTATGTCTTCGTGCCGAAGATGTTGCCTGGCTTGGTGCGGAACTCATAGCTGACTGCCTGCAGTATGAAACTGAAGAGAATCAGCATCCAGAGCCAGTAGGCCCCTCCGAAACTTGTGGAATAGTAGAGCGGGAACGAGGCGAAGAACGCGCCGCCGAATGTGACGAGCGTGGTGAACGTAAGTTCCCATTTGCGTCCGAGTACATTGACAAACAGCGATTTCCGTTCCTCAGTCTGGCATGAGAACAGGAATGTCTGCCCACCCTGCACGAAAAGTAGGGCCACCAGCAGTCCGCCCAGCAGGGAAATCACGAACCACCAGTATATCTGTAAGGTTTCCATGTCAATCAGTCGTTTTTAGTGTTAGTCGGTGAGTTGTTGTATTCTCCGGCGGTCTCCGGCGCGAGCATGTCGCGTTTCGACGCTTTCGAGATCTCGCGGCTCATGATTGAGATCTCTGCCGCAATGAGGCCGCAGAAGATTGCCACGAACAGCCAGAATGTCAGCTGTATTGAGCCTGCGGGGATGGCGCTCACGGCGGCATCGCGTGTCAGCAGTCCCTCTATGACCCAGGGCTGCCGGCCCATTTCGGCCACAACCCATCCGGCCTCGCTTGTGAGCCATACTACCGGAATGGTGAGCAGGCCCACTATTGCGAGCCAGCGTTTCTCGATATGCACGGGCTTACGGTAGCTGAGCCAGAGCATAAGCATGAAGAAAAGCATCAGATAGCCGCCGAATATGACCATCACGCGGAATGCGTAGAAGGTTATGGCAACCGGCGGAATAGCCTCGTCGGGTGACGAGAGGAATCCGTAGCCGAAATATTTGAAGTTCCGGTCGAGGCGCGTTTTCGCGTCATCGAGCGCTGCAGGGTCGCCGGCTTTCGCGGCCGCCTCGTAGTCGCGAAGGGCCTGCTGGGCCTCGCGTCCCATGGCGATGCGCTCGGCGTAGCTCACGGTGGAGATGGTGTCGCCGGCGGGTGTGATCTCACGCCCCTCGATAAGGTCGTTTATGCCCGGTACGAACGAGTCGGCATCGTGGTTGGCCAGAATCGACAGACCCTTGGGAATGGCGATTTCGAAAAGCATCGGGTTCTGGCTGCGGTCCATGCGGTCTTTCTCAGGGGCAAGGATGCCGAACCCCACGAGTGACTGCCCGCACGAACCGTCATAGAGCCCTTCCATGGCGGCGAGTTTCATCGGCTGCACGCGGCTTACGTCGACGGCCGACATATCGCCGGTCCACATCGTGAGCAATATGCCGCCGAGTCCGACCCACGAGGCAATCCTGAGTGATTCCTTCGCGAAGGTGACATTGCGTTTCTTCAGCAGGAACCAGCAGCTGATGCCGGTGACGAACACGGCGCCGAGCACCCAGCCGGAACTTACAGTGTGGCAGAACTTCACCACAGCCACATGCGACAGGGCCACCGACCAGAAGTCGGTCATGACGTTGCGCATCTGCGCAGGGTCGAACTCCATGCCAACGGGATACTGCATCCAGGCGTTGGCCACCAGAATCCAGTAGGCCGACAGGCAGATGCCGATGGCCGTAAGCCATGTGGCGGCCAGATGGAACCCGGGACTGACACGTTTCCATCCGAAGAACATCACGGCGATGAATGTCGATTCAAGGAAGAACGCCGCGATACCCTCGATGGCCAGCGGGGCGCCGAAGATGTCGCCCACAAACCAGGAGTAGTTCGACCAGTTCGTGCCGAACTCGAACTCGAGAATGATGCCGGTGGCCACGCCGCAGGCGAAATTGATGCCGAACAGCAGCATCCAGAATTTTGTAAGTTGTTTCCACCGCTCGTTGTGGGTCTTGTAATAGATCGTCTCCATGATGCCCACTATAAGCGACAGGCCGATCGACAGCGGCACGAACAGCCAGTGCACGATCGCCGTCAGGGCAAACTGGCCGCGCGACCAGTCGACGGTGCTCAATAATTCATCCATTTGTCAGGGGGAATTTATTAGAATATGAAGTTATATTGTTTCGTCAGTTGGGTGACAATTATTCAGTTTCTCATGATGCGGGTTATGCCGGATAAACAATATCCGCCATTATCAACGCAAAATTACATTATTTTTTGAGAATCGCAATTAAATTGCAAAAATTTATTAAATGACGCGGTTTTTCGCAAGGCATTTTCCCGCATGATAAAAAAAACGGCAAAAAGTGGGGCATGGAAAGAATAATTGCTAAATTTGTGCTGAAATTGCCTCAGAATGTCTGCTTGTCGGTTTTTCTGCCGCGCAATTATGTTGTGTAACAGCAGCAGT
>CALJBF010000306.1 GCA_938027385.1 uncultured Porphyromonadaceae bacterium
GACTCTCACCTTTACCCCGGCATAGTATTTGAGCCTCTGCGCCGGTTTGCCCATCGGCTGTCCTTTGTATTCCTGACTGATGAAGATAAAACATTTTCGAGGGAAGCGCTTTATCAATGCCTCGGTTTCGGGATAATCCCACCCTGCCGCCTGAAAGCTGTCTATTATCACAAACTTGGGACTCTTCTTACACTTGAGTCTGGCTGTCAGTTCCTCAATGGTGTCGGCAGTGGCGATTCGGAACCGCCCCTGAACCTCGTTCATCTTGAACCGGGCTATACGTTTCTGGAATGACTGCCCTACCCCTTCCTCGTAGCTCATGAAGAGCACGGTGCCGTACTCGGTGAGCTTGCGGGCAAGCTGCATCACAAAGCTGCTCTTGCCGGACCCGGACGGCCCATGTATGAGCCATGTCTCGTTGACGGTGGGCAGACCGAAAGCATCGGCCCACTCACCGTCCCACGGCAGGGTCTTGAAGGTCTTGGCAAGCACCTCTTTGGGGCTGAATGCTCTCTTGGGCATGGCTAATGTTCGTTTTGATTGATATAATTGAATTCTCTAAAAAGAACTTTCACAGGCTCACCAACACCCATTACCCATACACCGCCTCTATCATCGTATCCCTCGGGAGGGTTTATAATATCATGTTGGCTTCCGGGTGTTAGATTGGCAAACTGAGGCCCAACGGCTTCGCAGTTTGTGATTTCAATACGTTTTGCAGATTTAACACAAATGCAACGCTCGAATTTTTTACGGAACCTATCGGATATCTGAAGTTCACCGAAAGATACCATCTTTGCCTTCAATCCACATTTACGGCATTGATAGGTATCATACATCTCTCGTCCTTCTCTTGTCACAAGATTGGTCTTTTCCCAATCGTGACCGCCTTCATTGAAATTTGCGACTATCATTGTCTTTTAAGTTTTTCGATTTCGGTATATACTCGGCGCAGACCGCCCTGGGTCTTGCGCACGATCTGGGCGATGTCGGCTCCGTCGGGAGCATTGACCTGTGCCACAATCCGGGCCTGCTCGAGCAGAAAAACCCGGCGGTCATCGCCGTTGTCAGGCGTGACCTTGCTGAATCGGTCACCATAGCGGCTCAGCATCTCGGTATAGCCGACCTTCCGGCACTCGATAGAGCGATTGATCTTCTCTTTGAGGCCGTCTGCACCCATCATGTACCACGCGCAGCAACGCTCGGTGGCGTTCCACAGTGCCTTCAGCTCGAGGAAGGCTTCGTACTGCAGGTCGCCGGCCTCGTCGAGTATGATCAGCGGCTGCTCGATGGAGCGGAGATAGAAGACGAGGTCATCATAGACGTCGCTGTAACGGCCTTTGCTGTCGACTCCGAATTCGGCTGCAATCTTGCGGATCAGCTTCAGCTTGGTCTTTACCTGTGAGCAGTCGATATAGACGGCATTGCGGTGGCTCTGCACATAGAGACGGGCGGTAAATGTCTTGCCGATGTTGGGTTCGTCGCAGAGTATGCCGCTCACGCTCGACTGTTGACAGAATTCCAACTGGGCGGTGACATACTGGAACACCGGGGTCTTGGCGGCCTTCCATTCGATTTCGTCGCGGAGACTGACACCGAGCTTACGGGCTATGCTTATCCAGTTGGCATCGCTCAGCACCCTGTCGGTCTGCCCATTCTTGACGGCACTGTAGACCGAGGTGGTGATGCCAAGCGACGCAGCATGCTTGGCGTCGCTCGGATAGTTCTTCCGGGCCAACGTGATCGCGGCGGTGATTTTTTGTTTGATTTCGGTTGTAATCATATTCTAATGCTGTTATAATTTCGTTTTAAGAGTCTTGAAATCCTGCCTGGCTCCAGTCCATGCCGGCGAACCTTGATGCGGTGTCGACCTCTTCAGGCGAGATTGCCACCGGGGGCATTTCTACGGCCTCTGCCGGCGTTTGCGGTCTCGCGGTACGTTTGGCCACTCCTACCTGAATCGCGGCGTTGTCGTCGATATATTTGCCCCATTTGGCCACCTTTTTGCGCTGCTCTATATAGTTGGCTACATCTTCCTCGGTCTGCTCTGCCATTACGCGGTTGTAGGTCTGGACCTTCTCTACCTTGTCGATGTAGCGGTCGTCTTGAAAAATATATACATCCTGCGGTGCTCCGTTCTCGTCCGGGAGATAGTAGGCTGTGACTTTGTAGTTGTTCGGCTCAAGCTGCTCGAGGATTTCAGGGGAGCTGAGCCACCAGTCCTCATAACATACCCGGACGGTGGAGTTGCGCCTGATACTCGTTTCGACATGTTCTCCGATATATCGGCTCAAGGTCAGTTTGTCGAACTGCTGCAGTGTCGGGTTGATATTGGCGACAAGCACGTCCCACCGTGTCATGCCGGGGTATTTCTTTTGGTTCGGATGCAGGGTGTTGTTCCATTCCAGATTGTCGGCGCGGTCGTCGGCTACAAGCTGCTCGAAAGTATAATATTGCTGATCCTCGTAGGTATCATTGGTTTCG
>CALJBF010000307.1 GCA_938027385.1 uncultured Porphyromonadaceae bacterium
ATCTTCCCCTTCCAGAAGTATGCCGTGAATATGCTGCAGTGCAACCTTACGCTTACCGAACCGGGTGCCGACTCGTTCTGGGCCTCTGACGCCGTGACCGTCATCCAGTATGTGATCATGATTGTTGTGGCAGGCACTTCGTTCGCGTTCAACTTCTCGAAAAACGCCGCGATGAAATATTCCATGCTCACCATAGCCGTAGTGGCATTGGTGACCTACTGTTTCTTCGGCTACATGCGTCAGTCGGCCGCCGCCATCTTCGCGGTGTTCCCCCTGCTGGCCGTGGGTATCACCCCGATTCTCGGCAAATATGTCGACTACAAGGGTAAAGCCGCCTCGATGCTCATCATCGGCGCGCTGCTGCTCATAGCCTGTCACCTTACATTCGCATTCATCCTGCCCATGTTCAAGGGCAGCGACATAGGCGGTGTCTGTGTGGCATACTTGACCATTCTGGTGCTGGGCGCATCGTTCTCGCTTGTGCCGGCGTCACTCTGGCCCAGTGTTCCCAAGCTGGTAGACTCGAAGATCATCGGCTCGGCGTATGCGCTGATTTTCTGGATCCAGAACATCGGCCTCTGGCTCTTCCCCCTGCTGATCGGCAAAGTGCTTGACAACACCAACCAGGATATCGTCTCGCAGGTGGCATCAGGCGCACTGACGCCCGAACAGGCTGCCGTGAGCTACAACTACACCGCTCCGCTGGTGATGTTGGCGTCGCTCGGCGTGGCCGCTTTGCTCATCGGTTTCCTCCTCAAGGCCATCGACCGCAAGAAACATCTCGGCCTCGAAGAACCCAACATCAAGGAGCCCCAGACCGAAATCCTCGCCTCCGAAGCCGTCACCGCCGAAGACTGATTCCTTCCCTGCACCCCATCCCCCTCGCCGCCTCTCCCGGCGAGGGTTAATTATAAATATAACTGTATTTAAACTTCATGTTTTCGTCACGACCGTATACGTTTGACCGGGTGGTCAGGCTGTTGATGGCACTGGCTATCGTTGTGTTTATAATATGGCTGATAGACAGGCTGAAGGATGTGCTGCTGCCGTTCTGTGTGGCGTGTCTTATAGCATATCTGTTCGAGCCGTTCGTGCAGTATAACCGCACGCTACTGCATCTGAAGGGGCGTATCGTGGCGATATTCGTCACGTTGTTCGAGGCGGTAATGCTGTTCGGCGCGCTGGGGTATTTCTTCGTGCCGTCGATTATCGACGAGATGCATCAGATGGCCGACCTGTTGCGCGAATATGCGGCGTCAGACGTGTCAGTCAAATATCTGCCGCCGCAACTGCACGAGATGCTCAAGGAGAATATAGACTTCGAGCAGATGGCGGCCAAACTGACAGAACAGGATCTGCAAAGCATCTTCAACCGCGGGTTGAAAGTGTTGCAGGGAGGCATGAGCGTTATTCTCGGTATAGTGGCGTGGCTGATAGTCTTTCTGTATGTGATATTCATCATGCTCGACTATGACAGGCTCATGAACGGGTTCAAGTTCATGGTGCCCCCGTCGATGCGACCTGTGGCATACAAGATCGGCCGTGACATAAAGGATTCGATGAACCACTATTTCCGTGGCCAGGCACTGATTGCCTGTGTTGTCGCGGTGATATATTGTGTGGGGTTCCTGTTGTGCGGACTGCCGCTTGCCGTGGTGATTGGCCTCGGCACGGCCGTGCTCTTCATGATTCCTTACTGCCAGTATCTGTCGATTATCCCGGTGACGCTGCTGTGTCTGGTGGAGACCGCGGATGCCGGTTCGGATTTCTGGACCAAATGGTGGGAATGCATGGCGGTTTTTGCAACTGTGCAGGTGGTGGCCGACCTGATTCTCACACCAAAAGTGATGGGGAAGGCCATGGGCCTCAATCCGGCAATCATACTTTTGTCGCTGTCGATCTGGGGCTCGCTGTTTGGTCTGATCGGAATGATTATCGCATTGCCGCTCACCACCCTCCTGCTGTCATACTACGAGCAATACATAATAATGGGCAACAATAATGAGCCCCCTGCCGAACGCCGCCGTGAGGTTGAGGCGCTGAAGAAGATGTCTGAGTCACGTATCGACGGCGCCGGCGATGATTTGTGACCCCGGGGGCTCGTCGTAGGGTTCCGTCTTGGTGGGCCTGTCGGGTTATCGGCCGAGCTCGGCCGATAACTGAACCGAGATGCAGGAGGCCTCGGTAAGCCCTGCGAACTGCGACGAGCAGAGGGTAACCGCCAGCAGTTCCACGTTGCAGTCGGCACTGACCGCCATCTTTCTGCCCGAGGCAAATGTCAGGGAAACCACGCAATCGTCGTTGCGCTCGGCAATGACATCAGGCGTTTCGCTGAGCCGCAGGGCCTCGTCGGCAGGGTAGGGGTAGAAACGGGCGCCGGTGCGTTCGGCAATTCGCATCCCTTCGCGCCGGTCTTCGCTACAGAAACTTACGCGGCAGCCTGTGTTGGCAAACGCCGCGATTAGAGTGCTGTCAGGCGATGTGACAAAAACTTTAAGCCTTTCGATGGGGAGTGTGACGGTACCGGCCTTCTGCCCGGTGGGGGTAAGACGGCGCGGCGCTCCGGCGCGTTTGCCCGAGCGGTATTCGTCCATCTTCCGTTCAAGATAATTGTCAGCCATGTTTGCCGGTTTCAGAGGTTGTCGGCCACATACGCGCGCCAGCGCTCGATCATGGCCGTCATGTCTGCGGGTACGGGTGCAGAGAAGAACATCTCCTCGCCTGTTTTGGGATGCACGAACCCGAGTGTACGCGCATGCAGGGCCTGCCGCGGACAGATTTCGAACGTATTCTTTACGAACTGACGGTATCGTGCCGCCGTGGTGCCGCGCAGCACCTGGTCGCCCCCGTAGCGGGCGTCGTTGAACAGCGGATGGCCGATGTGGCGCATGTGGGCGCGTATCTGATGGGTGCGGCCGGTTTCGAGCACGCATTTCACCACAGAGACGTAACCCAGCTGTTCGGTTACCTCGTAATGTGTCACGGCATGTTTGCCGATTTCGCTGTCTGGCGGATAGACCGCCATCTGCAGGCGGTCGCGCAGACTGCGGCCGATATTCCCCTCGATTCGTCCCTGCCGCGGTTCGGGTATACCCCACACCACAGCCACATATTCGCGTTTCGTTGTCTTGTTGAAGAACTGGCGCCCGAGGTTGGTTTTGGCGTCGGGAGTCTTGGCCACCACGAGCAGCCCCGATGTATCCTTGTCGATGCGGTGCACCAGTCCAAGCCGCGGGTCGTTCACGTCATAGTCTGGAGTGTCGCGGAAATGCCATGCCAGGGCGTTGACCAGCGTGCCGTCATAGTTGCCGTGCCCCGGATGCACCACCAGACCGGCCGGTTTGTTCACCACCAGTACGGTGTCGTCCTCATATACGATGTCGAGGGGAATATCCTGCGCAACAATCTCGAACTCGTAGCGCGGACGGTCCATTACAATCTGCACCACATCGTCAGGCTTTACGCGGTAATTCGATTTCACGGCGCGGCCGTTGACGAGGATGCACCCCGCCTCGGCAGCCTGCTGTATGCGATTGCGCGACGAGGTCTTGGGCATGTGTGCCACCAGGAATTTGTCGACGCGCAGCAGCTGCTGTCCCTTGTCGGCCACGAATCTGAAATGTTCGTACATCTCGGCGCCGTCGGGGCCGGTTACTGTAACGTTAGTACCGGTGGGAGCGGAGGGGAGCTCAAGTCCCTCGAGTTCGTCGTCGAAATCGTCGGTGAGGGCGTCAGGTGTGAATTTGCTGTCGGTCATGGCGCTGATGGGTTCAGTCAATGTCGAGTTTCTCTATCACCTCGTCAATGGCGGCGCTGTCTATTGGCGCTCCGGTTTCCTCAAGCATTTCCAGACCGCTACCCACCTGCAGTGTCACGCGGGCGGCAAGGGGGATGCGGGCACCCGGGCTGAGCGCAACGCCGTTGTAGCGTGCTCCGAGCACGAGCCCCTCGTATTCCGAGGGTACGGTTTCGATCTGCACCTCCGGCAGTCCGAGCCCCTCGAACATCGACTTTGCCTGTCGCATCGACACATTGTAGAAATCGGGTACTGTCACCATCTTCGGAGTATACGATACGATGGTAAGGTATACCGAGCCACCTTTCTTAATCTTTGCACCGGGTATTGGAGTCTGCTCCACAACGGTACCCGGAGCGGCGTATGAGTCGAAGATTGAGTCGGTTATCACTGCCTTCAGTCCGGCCGAGCGCACATTGTTCATGGCCACAGCGGCCGACTGGTTGCGGGCGTCGGGTACGACACGCTCCTGGCCGTGGAAAGTCCAGTAGTCGAGAAACAGCATGCATATCCAGCCGAAAGCCACGGCTGCACATATTATGTAGAGGATATTGAGCGGTATGGCATAGCGGCGTGCAAAGCTTTTGGGCTTTCCGCCGTCACGGCCTCCGTTATCATCGCGGTCATTCATGTCAAAAGAGTCGTTATACCGTCCGCGGCTGTAATAGTCGTCGGGCTGTGGTTCAGGTCGCCTCCCCGCCACGGGCTGTGTCACGGCGGCAGGGCGCTGTCGCGGCGGCTGTTGCACAGGCGCGGGGCGGCGGTATCCGTCATCGTATGCGTCGCCGTATCGGGCTGTGTACCTGTCGTCGTAGCGGCCCGGATTCCCGGGATAAGGCGCGTCGGGGCGCATCTGCTCCCCCTCGTATCTGTGCGCAGGTGCCGTGCGTTGCTGTCGGCCACGATACGAGTCGGGTGTCGAGAACTCGTCGTCAGTCCAGTCCTCGTCGCGCAGACCGCGCGGCACCGGCCTCTGATAGCGCGCCGCCGGCTTGCGGTCGTCGAAATTAATCTGCGGCCGCTGACTGTTCTGCCTGTTGTTCGGGTCGGTTCTTTGATTCATATCCGTTTCCCTTCTCTTATGGCAAAGGGATTGGCAAAATTACGAAAAAAATCCGTTCCCTTCCCCCTTTCACATTAATAATATAGTTGGCATACGGTTATGCAAATGTCTGTCAAACGCTTGTGTAATGAGAACCTTAAATTAATAATTCACGGGTGAAGAGGGCCAGGGATGGAATGCAAGTGCATAATTACTGCATATAATGTATTTTGACATAAATTAGGTAAAA
>CALJBF010000308.1 GCA_938027385.1 uncultured Porphyromonadaceae bacterium
CGGACTATGGACAAAAGTGGACGAAACCCTGCCCCAAAACCGGAGAAAAAACAGATAAAAAACGAGAAAAAACTGAGAAAACCGAAGGGGAAAGCGGGGAAAGCAAAGAAAAGGGAACCGAAGAAGAAAGCAGAAAACAAGAAAATTTTGGAGCAACCGGGGCACCCCCATGGGATGGCAGAGGGGAAGAAAGCGGGCAGAGGCGAGAAAAACGCGCAAAATTCACTAACTTTGTAACCGATACAATAAATAATATAGAGAAAAAACAGGAGAAAGCTGACTCTCGAGAGAGAAAAGCTGACAAAAGCTGTTTACAAGAATATGGGAAACGATAAACTTAGAAAGAGCATGCCGGGCGAACGCCCGCTTATACTTATATGTAATGATGACGGCGTGGAGGCTCCGGGTCTGCACCGCCTTATAGAATGCGTGCGCGAACTCGGCGAAGTATGGGCCGTGGCCCCCGACGCCCCGAAAAGCGGACAGTCATCGGCTTTCACCCCTAACATGGCGCTCCGCATCAAGGAACATGAGGGGTATGAGGGTGCCAAGGTCCTTTCGGTATCGGGCACACCGGTAGACTGCGTGAAACTGGCCATGCACACGATTGTGCCGCGCAGGCCTGACCTGCTCCTGTCGGGCATCAACCACGGGTCGAATGCCGGGAACTCGGTTATTTACTCGGGCACGATGGGTGCAGTATTCGAGGGGTGTATGTCGGGCATTCCCTCGGTGGGATATTCCCTGCTCCACCACTCATGGAAGGCGGATTTCACCGAGTGTCTGCCTCTGGTAAAGGAAATCACCGCCAAGGTGCTGGCCGATGGACTGCCCGAAGGGGTATGCCTGAACGTCAATTTTCCTGCAAAAGTGAAAATAGAGGGTATCAAAACCGTCCGCGCCGCCAAAAGCTACTGGACCGACGAATACCAGGAATACACCGACCCCCACGGCAAGCCGTTCTACTTCCTGACCGGCAATCAGGTGAATGAGGAGGAGAGCGACCCCGCTACTGACCTCTACTGGCTTGACCGCCATTATGCCACCATCGTGCCCTGCGTGGCAAGCCAGAACGCGCCGGCCGATGTGATAGCGCAGTTCGCAAAACATTTCGACTGATGCAGACGCTGATGATATTATGCAACGCGGTCCCTGACATACAGGGACTTATCTCAGACCTCGCCTTCATATTGCTTTTGGGAGCGGTGGTGACACTGCTCTTCAAATGGATAAAACAGCCTGTGGTACTGGGGTATATAGTGGCCGGATTTCTGGCGAGCCCGAATTTCGAGGCGTTGCCGTCGGTCACCACAGGCGAGAACATAGAGTTCTGGGCCCAGATAGGAATCATCGTGCTGCTGTTCTCGCTGGGGCTGGAGTTCAGTTTCCGCAAACTGGTGAACACCGGGGGGTCGGCGGTGGTGACAGCGCTTATAATTGTCGCGGGCATGATGGCATCGGGTTTCGCGATCGGCCACCTGCTCGGGTTCACGATGATAAACTCGCTGTTCCTGGGGGGAATGCTGTCGATGTCGTCGACGACCATCATCATCAAGGCCTTCACCGACATGAACCTGAGGCAGAAGAAATTCGCCTCGCTGGTTTTTGCCGTGCTGATCGTAGAGGACCTGTTCGCCGTAGTGATGATGGTCGTTCTGTCGTCGATAGCCGTCAACAACTCGCTTGAGGGCGGAGAACTTCTGTTGAGCATCAGCAAACTGGCGTTCTTCCTCATCATCTGGTTCGTTGTCGGGGTGTTCGTGCTGCCGACATTCCTGAACCGGTGCCGCCGTTTCCTCAACAACGAGACACTGCTTGTGGTCTCGATGGGCCTGTGCCTTTCGATGGCCGTATTCTCGGTGCTCTGCGGGTTCTCGATGGCACTCGGTGCCTTCGTTATGGGATCTATACTTGCCGGAACAAGCTACGCCGAACGCATCGAGCATGTGACCATGCCGGTAAAAGACCTGTTCGGTTCGGTATTCTTCATCTCGGTGGGCATGATGGTACAGCCCTCTGTCATAGCCGAATACTGGCTGCCGATACTCATCCTCTCGGCGGTGGTGATAGTGGGGATGATAGTGTTCGGCACGTTCGGCATGCTGCTGACCGGGCAGAGCCTGCGCGTGGCCATCGAGTCGGGGTTCTCGCTCACCCAGATCGGCGAGTTCGCGTTCATCATCGCCTCACTCGGCATGAGCCTGGGCGTACTCAACCCAGAGATATATCCGATTGTGGTGGCGGTGTCGGTAATAACCACGTTCACTACCCCATACTTCATAAAGATGGCCGACCCGGCCTACCGGTTCGTGGAACGGCACCTGCCGGCACGTTTCCACTTCCTGATCGACCGCTACGGCCGCGAGGCATCGCAGAACGAGCAGACCGGCACCACAAGCGCCTGGCTGGCGCTCACGCGCCGCTACCTGTGGCGCGTACTGCTGTACTCGATTATCCTTACAGCCATCACCATCGTTTCTCGGCGTCTTCTGCTCCCGCTGCTTAGCGAGCCGCTCGGCAGCTGGGCCCCGGCAATCTGGGCGATAGTCACGCTGGTGATAATGTCGCCGTTCCTGTTGGCACTGTGCATGGCGCCGCGCGCCACCGCCGCGAACAAAATCAAGGGGCTGACGGCCAGCCAGCTGAAAGCTCCACGCATCGTCATGATGATATTCAGACTGTTGATAGCCCTGGGATTCATAGTCAGGGTGCTCAGCCAGGCGTTCTCGCTGAAAGTAGGCGCGCTGATCGGGCTCGGATGCCTTATAATACTGATCATGCTCTTCTCGCGCAAGCTCAACAAGCAGATGCGCGACATCGAGGCACGGTTCATCGACAACCTGAACGAACGCGAACTGCGCCGCTCGGGCCGTAAAAACAATATTATAAGCGACCTGCACCTGGCCTATATGCATGTGGGCTACGGCTGTCCGTTCGTCGGAGAACGGCTCAGCCAGACGGGGCTGCGGTCGCGTTACGGCGTGGATGTGGTGATGATTCAGCGCGGGCCGGCGACGATTGCCGTGCCCTCGGGCGATACCCGGCTGTTCCCCGGCGATACGATAGGCGTGATAGGCACCGACGGCCAGATTTCCGACCTTCTGCCGCTTGTCGAGGCCGATCCGCAACTTGAAAGCGATGGCCCCGCCCCCGATTTCAGGCTGACATCGGTGGTGCTGAGCGACAAATCGCCGATAGTCGGGGCTACCCTTGCCGGCGCCGACGTGCGCCGTCGTTTCGAGATACATGTCGTGGCGCTTGAGCGTGACGAGCAGTTTGTCGATCATCCCGCCAACGAGACCCTGCGTGCCGGCGACCGGCTGTGGGTCGTTGGGGCTAAAGCGCACGCCGCCCTGTTATCGGGCCTGTGATAACGGCCCGTCTGGGGCGTCGCCGGCGCCACTCGGAGTCGGTCACGTACCTGCGTACGCTCCCTCCCCCTCGGGCACCGGCTCCTACCATACGAACCGTTCTGACAAGCCCTCGCCATCCGGCAAATTATGAGGGCAATACTATACACCATTCATTGTAGGGTCGCTACATGCAACGACCGCAACCAATTGATA
>CALJBF010000309.1 GCA_938027385.1 uncultured Porphyromonadaceae bacterium
CACGCGAGGTGTTGTTGTCAGTAACCTCGTCGGCGGAATAGTCTACGGTGGCGTGATATTCGGTGTATCCTTCCGAGAATATGTCGGCCACCTGATGGAACACGAAGGTGTGCGATGTCGATGGGTCGATGGCGGGACCCTGTTGGGTTTCGACAGCCTCGCCGTCGCGCCAGAGGGTCACTGTATAGCCCTCGGCGCGTGCCGAACCCACGTTCTCGACCTTCAGGGTGATGTCGAACGGCTCGTTGGCGGCCACCGATTCGGGCAGCATGAACTCACGCGGGGTGAGGTCGCTGGCGGGCATGGTGTCGATGCTGATGGCATCGAGGGCGATGATGTTGGTGTGGGCTATCACGCCGCGGAAAGCTATCTGCACCGTCTTACCCTTGTATGCGTCGAGGGGTATGACCTTGCGGGCCCAGCCGTCCTGTGCGTCAGAGCCGTCGAGTGTCACGGTCATCAGTTTCACGAAACCGTTGCCGTCGTTTATGAGCACGTCGATGTAGTTGTTCGAGTCGTAGTTGAAGTAGTAGAACGACAGGCCGGGGTTGACGATGTCGGCGGGGATTGCTATGTTGCCCGACATGAGCGTGCCCTCATAGCCGATGAAACTTGCGCTCATGGCCATGTAGCCGCCGTCAAGGTCGACAGCCGAAATCCCCTCTATGTAATTGTCGTAGGCGGTCTGCCAGTATTCGCCGTTCTCTTCGGGGAGCTGCTGGGCCCAGTCGTGCGAGAGATGGCCTCCGGCCACCGACTCGACGAAGGGCACGCCGTCGGGCTTGCCCACGGGGATGATGTCGGCCTCGGTCTCGGGTGCCGAGCCGTAGCGGGTGTAGGCCTTAACCTGATATACCACGAACTGCTGTGGGGCGTCGGCGGCACAGATGCGCTCAGAGGCCTCGTTTACGGTGATGTCAGAGGCGATGACGCGCTGGTGCTCGTCTTCGATGCGATAGACATCGTATGTCACCTGGTCGTCGCGCAGCCCCATGCCGTTTACGTCGTGGGTCACGCGGTCCCAGGTCAGGCGCACCTCGCCGGTGTCGGCGCCGCGCGTCACTTTCACGTTCTGCACCTGGCGCGGGGCGGCGATGCCTACGAAACATGTCACCGTGGCGGGTTCACCCTCCATGTCGCCGGCTACGGCGACCACGCGGTAGGTGTTGTCGCCATGCACGGCCTGCGTGTCGGTGAACGAGGCACGTGCGCCCGGTGCGGGTGTGACACTGCCTATGCGGGTCTCGCCGCGGTATATGTCCACGCGTGTGAGTGCCGTGATGGGCTTCTCGCTCATGTCGGTGGCGGGAGCGGTGAAGGCGATTTCGGCCGTCAGGGCGCCATATTCGCCGGGAGTGGCCGTGAGGCCGGTCACCGCCTTGGGAGCGGCGGCGTTGATGCCGCGGGCCACGGCCACGTTGTCGACGTGCAGCTGGTAGGCGCGCTCGGCAGCAGAGGTGGCATGGATGCCGATGTAATAGTCACCGGCGCTCTGCGGCACGAAGTATTCGGTGAGCGTGAGGGTGTTGTCAGATACGTTGTTGTATGTCGCGGCGGGGATGATGACGGTTGTCATGGCCGATGGGAGGGGCGACGTGCCGATGCATACCTCCATGCGCTCGGGGAAATTCTCGTCCTGCACCCATACGTCGAGCGACAGCTCGTAGAAAGCGCCGCGGTCGAGTCTTACGGGGGGCAGTATCAGCCAGTCGTCGTGGTCGGCGGTGCCGTACTGCAGCATGGCGTTGCTGCCGGGGCCGTAGAGATCCTGCCACTGCCACGATCGGTTGTCGCCGTTACCGTTGATTACGGTCATGTAGTCGAAACAGCCGTAGGCGTCGAAGGTCTCGGTGTATGGCACATCGCGGTGGCCCAGTATGATCTGGTTGGAGCTTACGGGGTCTGAGGCTGCGCCATCGTAGACAACTGTGACGTCATAGTAGAGGCGTGACAGACCGTCGGTCTGCGGTAGCGTCTCGGTGAACGATGCGGCCGTGATTCCGGTGGCCACGGCGTTGCCGTCGGGCATGCGGGTCACGTTGTATTTCAGTTTCGCGGGGTCGATGAAACCGCCGTTTGCGGTGCGCGGAGCCTCCCAGGTCAGGGTAGCCAGCTGTCCGTCAGCGCTCAGGGTAGGTGCGGGGATAGCTGTAAGGTTGTCGGTGCCGAACCAGCGTGATACAGCCTGTACGGGGCCTTCCCCGGCGCTGTTCGTGGCGTATGCCTCGACGGTATGGTTCCCCTGGGCGCCTACGGTGACGGTTGCCGATACATGTGCCCCGGCATTGGCGGTGCCGCTTGCGGCCTGCGTGCCGTCGACCTTAACGGTCCAGGTCATGGCGCCGGTAGCGGGCGTGCCGTCATAGAGGGTGCCGGGCATGTCGAACTCGACGGTGGCGCTCAGTGCAGCTCCGGCCAGTGTTACGGTGAGGTTGTCGACGGTACCTGGGGCGTCAGCGGTGCCTTCGGGGACGCCGGTCCACATCCCCACGATGTTCTGGCCGTCGGGCATGTCATACAGCTTGCTTGCGGCGCCTGTGGCCAGGTCGATGGCATACAGTGCCGATGCCGCGTCGGTGGTGTATGCGTAGTAGTAGATGCCGGCGCTGGGGTCGATGGCGCCTGAGGTGTTGTAGGCCGACACCAGGCCGATTGTGGCCACGGTGGTGGTGGCGCCCGTGGTCTTGTCGACCTTCACGAATGCGCCGTCAGTGGTGGTGGCGTACAGCTGTCCGGCGCCGTCTGTGGCCATCGAGGTAAGGCCCTGCGGACGCGAGGGGCCTGTCTGGATGACGGTGTTGGTCTGGGTGTTGAGGGTTCCGAAATAATATTCAGTGCCCGAACGGAAACTGCCGTAGGTCGTAGCCGTGGCGGCGTCGTATGCCAGGGCGGCGGCGTCAAACTCGTTCTGCACCACATTGTCGGCAGTCTGGCTCCAGTCGGCGGGGTCATAGAGGGCCACGCGCTGAAAGTCGCCGAACATACCCTGGAAGATGTATGTGAGCCAGTAGGCCGAGGGAGTCATGACGGCGTTCTCGCCGGTCATTTCGGCCGACGTATACACGGGCACGAACTCGCCCGGGCCGGTGGGGATGCGGTAGATGCCGGCACGCGAGGCGTCGGTCCACGAGTCGGCGTAGACCACGTTGCCGTAGAGCGGCCGGCGTCCGGGGGCTTTCACCGAGGGTGTGGCCAGCACCGATGCCTCGGGAGCTGCGGTGCGGTGACGGTGCGTGACAGTGAAACCGGCCGGAGCGGGCTTTATCTGCCTGACATGGGTTTTCGCCGGGCCGTCTGTATCGGCGGCGGCGGTGATGGCGATGCCCCCTGCGCCGCGCGGCATGGCGCGCCGTGCGTCGGCGAGGCCTGAGGCAGAGAGCGTTGTGGCGCAGAGCGCGAGCCCTGCCGCGAGGCATAGTGCCTGTGTTGTGGTTCTCTTCATGATATAGTAGTGATGATGAATTGATTATATTGTCCGGTAATATGGTTGGTGCTCGTGGGGGAGCTTACTCCGAGAGCAGCTGCCAGGCGGCCTGGAAAGGCGACAGGCGGTTCGACAGCACCAGGCGCTCGGCCTGGGCGATGCGTCCCGCACGGTCGGGGTCGTCGTAGAAACGGCGGCGCAGTTCGCCGTCGATGGTCTCGTACATCCAGTAGCGGGCCTGCTGGCGGCGGCGCTCGTCAAAGTAGCCGTTGCCGTCGACAAACTCGAAATAGCGGTCTATCATGTCCCACACCTCGGGGATGCCGGTCTCGAAATAGCCCGAATAGCACAGCACCTCGGGTGTCCAGCCCGACGGCGGGGTGGGGAAGAGGTGCAGGGCCGAACGGTATTGCGCCATCGCCAGCCGCGCGCGGTCTATGTTGTCGCCGTCGGCCTTGTTGATGACAATGCCGTCGGCCATCTCCATGATGCCGCGCTTTATGCCCTGCAGCTCGTCGCCGGCGCCGGCAATCTGTATCAGCAGGAAGAAGTCGACCATTGAGTGCACGGCGGTCTCGCTCTGCCCCACACCCACGGTTTCAACGAAGATGTTGTCATAACCTGCGGCCTCGCACAGCACAATGGTTTCGCGGGTCTTGCGTGCCACGCCGCCGAGCGACCCTGCCGAGGGGGAGGGGCGGATGAAGGCGTCGGGGTGCTGCGATAGCCGTTCCATGCGGGTCTTGTCACCGAGAATCGACCCTTTCGAGCGCTCTGACGAGGGGTCGACGGCCAGCACGGCCAGTCGGCCGCCGCGTTTCAGCAGGTGGATGCCGAAAGCGTCGATTGACGTGGATTTCCCCGCCCCCGGAACACCTGTGATGCCTATGCGGCGCGATTTGCCCGAATAGGGCAGGCATTTCTCTATCACCTCGCGGGCCAGCGACTGGTGTGCCGGGGCTACGCTCTCGACCAGCGTCACCGCACGCGAGAGCGCCGTGATGTCGCCGCGCAGAATCCCCTCCACAAGTTCGGCGGGGTTGGGGAGCGGCTGCCGGCGCCGCGGTTTCAGGTAGGGGTTTACGCTGGGGGGCTGGCTCACGCCGGCGTTTACGGCCAAGCCTTTGTATTGATTGTCGTTTTCGGGGTGTTCCATGGGAAGGAGGAAAAGTTGAGAGAGTTTAAACAGTTAAAAAAGTCAAGAGAAATGTGTCGCCTCGGGCCACATACGTCACATCCGTTACATACGTCACATCCGCCACTTTCTTGCGGCCTCAGTGCGCCTCAAGCCAGTTGCGGCCTGTGCCCGCCGAGACTTCCAGCGGCACGGGGCCGCGGTCAAACGCGGCCTCCATGTTACGGATTACCAGCTCCTGAAGGGTGGCGAGTTCGTCGGGCACGACATTGAAGATAAGTTCGTCGTGCACCTGCATGATCATGCGCGAGCGCATGCCGCGGCGGCTCATCTCGGCGTGGATGCGTATCATGGCTATCTTGATGATGTCGGCGGCCGAACCCTGCAGCGGGGCGTTCACGGCATTGCGCTCGGCAAACGACCTTACGGTGGCGTTGCGCGAGTTGATGTCGGGCAGGAAACGCTTTCGCCCCATGATGGTCGACACATATCCGCGTTCGCGGGCGTCGGCCACGGCACGTTCTATGTAGCCGCGTATGTGGGGGTAGGTGCTGAAATATCCGTCGATCAGCTCTTTGGCCTCGACGCGCGGTATGCCCAGACGCTCCGAGAGGCCGAACGCCGAGATGCCGTAGATGGTGCCGAAATTGGCGGTCTTGGCCCGGCGCCGCTGGTCGTCGGTGACCTCGGCCACAGGCACATGGAAGATTTTGGCAGCCGTGGCGCGGTGGATATCCTCGCCCGACAGAAACGCCTCGGTAAGCTCGGGGTCTGACGAGAGGTCGGCCAGCAGACGCAGCTCGATCTGCGAGTAGTCGGCCGAGAGGATCACGCACCCCGGGTCGGCGATGAACGCGCGGCGCACCTCGCGCCCGTCTTCAGAGCGCACCGGTATGTTCTGCAGGTTCGGGTTGGCCGACGACAGGCGCCCCGTGGCGGTGGCCGACTGGTTGAAGGTGGTGTGAATCTTGCCTGTGAGGGGGTTCACCATCTCGGGGAGGGCGTTGACGTAAGTGGCCAGCAGTTTCTTGAGACTGCGCGCTTTCAGTATCAGCCCCACGATGGGGTGGGTGTTGCGGTGTTTCTCAAGAATCTCTTCGGTGGTGGAGTATGCTCCGGTCTTGGTGCGTTTGGCCTTGGGGTCGAGTTTCAGTGTGCCGAAAAGCGCCTCGCCAACCTGCATGGGCGATCCGATGTTGAACCGGTACCCGGCCAGGTCGTAGATCTCCTCCTCAATCTGTTTCAGCTGTTCGCTAAGGCCCAGCGAGAGGTTGTGTAGCTCGGCCGAGTCGATGCGCACCCCGGCCCATTCCATTTCGGCGAGCACGCGCGCCAGGGGCAGCTCTATGTCGTCGAGCAGGCCGAGCTGGTCATTCTGCACAAGCAGGTTGCGCAGCGGCTCGACGAGTCGCCGCGAGAGGTCGGCCTGTTCGCACAGCCGTGTCAGTTCCGCGCCGGGGGGGAGGGGAGCATACGGCTTGCGTGCGCCGGGGTCGTCGTAGTCCGACGTGCGGTAGTTGAGCACCGTCGCGGCCACGTCCGACAGGCGGTGGCGCATTTCGGGCTGCAGGATGTAGTGGGCCAGCGAAACATCGAAATATGGTGCCTGAATCTCGATTTTCTCGCGGCGCAGTATCACCATGTCGCGCTTTATGTCGGTGCTTGAGATCAGGGTGCCGGCCGATGAGAAGAGCGGCTGCAGCAGGGCGGCCGTCTCGGCACGGCGCACCGGGTCGGCAGGGAGGGTCACAAGCCGCGCTTTCCCCTCGGCGGGGCTTATGGCGAGTCCGCGGAATTGCGCGGTCATGGCCATCTCGCCGGGGGCGTAGATGGCTATGCCCACGGTCTTGGCCGCTGCGGCCTCGGCCACGAGGGCGCCGATTTCGGCGGGGGTGTCGGCCGGGGCATAGTCGGTGGCCTCGGGGTCGAGACCTGCCGGAGCGGCGGTGTTCCCCTCGGGAGCGGGGGAGTCTATGAAGTCGAACAGCGACGGCTGGGCGGTAGCCTCGGCTGTGGCGCCGTTCCCCTTGCGTGCGGTGCCTTTTTTATCGGGCGCCGGTTCGTCGGCGCTGTCAGACTCTTTTACCTTGAGCCGCTGCAGGAATGTCTTGAATTCGAGTCGGCGGTACAGCGCGGCCAGTTCGGTTACATTCTCGGGGCGGCGGCGCAGGGTGTCGAAGTCGACCTCCACAGGCACGTCGGTGCGTATGGTGGCCAGGTCTTTCGAGAACCTGATGTTCTGCGCGTTGTCGCGTATCTTCTGTCCGAGTGCCCCCTTTATGGAGTCGGCATGGTCGAGCATGTTCTCGACGGTGCCGTATTCGGCTATGAGTTTCGTGGCCGTCTTCGGCCCCACGCCGGGGCAGCCGGGGATGTTGTCGATGTTATCCCCTTCGAGTGCCAGCAGGTCGATTACCTGCGCCGTCGATGCGATGCCGTAGCGCTCGCACACCTCTTTCGGGCCGCGGATCTCGAAATCCTGTCCTTTCAGCGAGGGGCGGTACTGCAGTATGCGGTCGGTGACGAGCTGGCCGTAGTCCTTGTCGGGCGTCATCATGTAGGTGGTGAACCCGCGTTCGGCGGCCTTGCGGGCCAGGGTGCCGATCACGTCGTCGGCCTCGTAGCCCGGCACCTCGAACACCGGTATGTTGTAGGCGGCGATAATCTCCTTGATTATCGGCACTGACATCTGTATGTCTTCGGGCTGTGCCTCGCGCTGAGCCTTGTACTGGTCGTACATCTCGTGGCGGAATGTCTTCCCCTTGGGGTCGAAACAGACGGCGATATGCGTGGGATTCTGCTTGCGAAGCACTTCGTCGAGCGTGTTGCAGAATCCGAATACCGCCGAGGCGTTGAATCCCGCCGAGGTCATGCGCGGCGAGCGTATCAGGGCGTAGTACGCGCGGTAAATCAGCGCGTAGGCGTCGAGCAGAAACAGTTTTTTGTCATCCATGGCCAAAATCGGGTGGGATATGTGTCCCCACAAAGATAACACTTTTTCGTGAGCCGTGGCCTGGAGGGTGCGATTTTATTGGGTGTTTACGGCCTGGGCGCGGTTTCGGCCCCCGGTACGCGGGCCAGGAGGGTGCGGCGGCGCAGGTCGCGGAACGCCCCCACCATCAGGATTATGGTGACGGTGGTCGAGCAGATGTCAGACATGAAGAAACTGTACCAGATGCCGTCGAGGCCGAAAAAGCGCGGCAGCACCATCAGCAACGGCACGAAAAACAGCACCTGGCGCGTGAGGCTCAGGAATATCGACAGGCCGATCTTGCCGATCGACTGGAAGTAGGTGGTGGCGATTATCTGCACGGCCACCATCCAGAAGGTGATCATGGCCACACGCAGGGCGTGCGCCGTGAACTCCACCAGTCCGAGATCGCTCACGAAGGCGCGGGCTATGTACCAGGGGAAGAACTCGCCACCGGCCCAGCCCAGGGTAGTGACCACCAGACCGGCGCCAGTGGCCACCCAGAACGCGCGTGCCACCCTGTCGAGGCGCCCGCTGCCGTAGTTGAACCCCACCACAGGCTGCATGCCCTGGCAGATGCCCAGCACCACGCAGCACAGCATGGTGGTGTAGGTGACGAAGATACCCGAGGCGGCTATGGCGTCGACACCGCCGTAGCTGAGCAGCGAGTTGTTGATGAAGATGTTGATGCCGCACGAGGCCACGTTGATGATGAACGGCGCCGCGCCGATGCCGAGCATGCCCCACACCAGTTTCCAGTCGATGCCGAAGATGCCCCGGGTGAATGTGACCGGCCCGTTCTTCTTGTGGAAGAAATGGTTCATCACGAATATGGCCGATACGGTCATGGAGATGTCGGTTGCCACGGCCGCCCCCTTGATGCCCAGGTCGAGCACGTAGATGAATACCGGTGCCAGGATGATGTTCAGTCCCGCGCCGATGAACATGGTGACCATGGCACGCACGGGGAATCCCGACGCGCGCATTATGTTGTTGAAGGTGAAGGTGATGTTGGTGAGCAGCAGGCCGGGCAGTATGTACATCATGAAGTCGCGGGCGTAGGGGAGTGTCACCTCGTTGGCGCCGAACCACCCGAGGACCGTGTCCATCCCCCAGGCGAACAGCGACAGGTAGACGATGCCGATTACGAGCGTCAGGGTCAGGGCGTTGCCCAGCACAAGCCGCGCCATGCGGTCGTTGCCCGAGCCGAGAAACAGCGATGCGCGCGCCGAGGCACCGGCACCAACCAGCACGCCCAGGGCGGTGGTAATGTTCATCACCGGGAAGGTGATGGCCAGACCCGCGATGGCCTCGGGGCCCACTACCTGACCGATGAAAATGCGGTCGACAATGCTGTAAAGCTGCATCACGAGCATGCCGGCCACTGCGGGGAGCGAATATTTCCATAGCAGTCGCCCGATGGGCATCTCGGCTAATTCGGTGAGGTTATGGCCGTTCTTCATACCTGTTCAATACCTTTTGGAGGTGCAAAATTACCAAAAAATCGGCTCACGGGCAAATTTGTATCCTCGGTGGCGCGGTCGGCGAGAGCAAAGCCGCCGCGCCGCGTGTTATATAATATGGAGAGAAGGGATGTGACGTGTGAATAAATGTTAACCGCACGTCAAATAGCACGCGCGCCTTTCGCCCCGTTTTAGACAAATGAATTAACTTTGCCGCGAATTTGGCTCTGTGTCACCGCTTTTGCCGCAAAATACGGCGGGGCGCCCACTAGTCACGGTGTCATAATGACATTGCCGGGGCGTGATTCCCGCGGCGTCGCATGTCACCGCCTTTAATGAAATTCTATGATAGAAAAGAATATCCTGACAACCCTCATCGCCCGCCAGACAGCGCGCTACGGCGATACCCCGGCGCTCTACACCCGCATCGACGGCCGCTGGGAGCCCAAAAGCTGGCTGTCGCTCGGCGAGGATGTGTCGCATTGCGCCTGCGCGATGGAACTCCTCGGGCTTGAGGAGGGTGAGCGGGTCGCCGTGTTCTCACCCAACATGGCACAGATAATCATCACTGATTTCGCTGCATTCGCAAACCGCGTCGTGCCTGTGTCTATCTACGCCACGTCGTCGGCCGAACAGGTCGAGTACATCGTGCGCGACGCCGGTGCCCGCATGATATTTGCCGGCACCGCCGACCAATATCATATCTGCCGCGGCGTTATGGAGCATGTGGGTACGCTCATGCAGATTGTGGTGTATGACGAGATCGAGCGCGATGCCGACGACAAGACCACCCTCACCTTCAGTCAGCTGCTGGAGTTGGGCGCCAAGGCCGGCGAGAAATGCCGCGCCGAGGTCGGGCGCCGCACAGCAGCCGCCACGCCCGACGACATCGCCACGCTGCTCTACACCTCGGGCACCACGGGCGAGCCCAAGGGTGCCATACTTCCCCACAGCTGTTTCGACGCCGCCATCAGTTTCCACCACCGCCGTCTCACCTCGGTGACCGACAGCGACACATCCATGTGTTTCCTGCCGCTGAGCCATATCTTCGAGAAGGCCTGGACCTATTACTGCTTTGACACCGGCGTGAAGGTCTACATCAACCGCGACCCGCGTCAGATACAGGACACCATCCGCGAAGTGCACCCCACCTGCATGTGCTCGGTGCCCCGTTTCTGGGAGAAGGCTTACGCCACCATACAGGACAAGATGAGCCGCATGCCGGCCTTCAGCCGCTGGATGTGTGTCCGCGCCCTGAAAATCGGGCGTCGCCGCAACCTCGACTATGTACGCCTGGGGCGTCCCGTGCCGGCATGGCTCGAACGCCGCTACCGGTTCTACGACAGCCGCATATTCGCCAAGGTGCGCCGCCTCATGGGTGTTGACCGCGGCAATATCTTCCCCACCGCCGGGGCTCCGCTGAGCAACAATATCGTTGAGTTCTTCCACGCCATGGGTGTGAACGTGATGATAGGCTACGGCCTCTCGGAAACCACCGCTACCGTAAGCTGTTTCCCCGCCGTGGGCTATGAGATCGGCACCGTAGGCACCGTGCTCGAAGGGATTGAGGTGCGCATCGGCGAGGAGAACGAGATTCTTGTCAAGGGTCCCACCGTGATGCGCGGATATTTCAACAAGCCCGAGGAGACCGCCGCCGCATTCACCCCCGACGGATGGTTCCGCACCGGCGACGCCGGCCGTTTCGACCCCCGCGGCGCCCTGGTGCTCACCGAGCGCCTCAAAGACCTTTTCAAGACCTCGAACGGCAAGTACATAGCCCCGCAGGCGCTCGAGAGCCGTCTGGGCGAAGACAAGTATATCGAACAGGTGGCCGTCATCGGCGACAAGCGCAAATATGTCACCGCCATAATCGTGCCCGCCATTGAGGCCGTAAAGGAGTATGCCCGCAAGAAAAAGATCCAGTACCGCAACCTTGAGGATCTGGTACGCAACTCAGAGATACGCCGTCTGATAGAACAGCGCATCGAGGCCATGCAGGAAGGGTTGGCATCGTTCGAGAAAATCAAGAAATTCACCCTGCTCCCGCGCGAGTTCACCATGGAATCGGGTGAGCTCACCAACACCCTGAAGATCCGCCGCCCGGTAATAAACTCGCGTTACGCTAGCGAGATCGAGGCCATGTACGCCTGACCTCCCCATACCGTTTCCTAAAGGCGCAGTGAGGGTATTGCACAACCCATTTTTCTGACTAAATTGTAGGGACATCGCTTTGTGATGTTTGGCTGATAATCAACAAAATAGCCAACATCGCGAAGCGATGTCCCTACATTTTAGAGAGATCTGAACCACCCTATAGGCTTTCGGCGGCGTCAATGAGCTGGAAACGGACTCCGGAAATGCGGCCACAGACGTAGCTTACCGGCGGGCGGTCCTCCTGTCGGAGATTGTCGAGATATAGCGGTTCCCCTTCGATGATGAAGGCGCACGAGAAGGTATCGTCGGGGCGCAGATGTGTGTTCTCCGATTCCACGACCTTGAAACTGTTGTCGCCAAGATAGCTGACCAGGCATTTCCGGTCCGGCTGCCACACCAGCAGCACGCGGTCGCCCGGCGTGAGCTGCCGGTCGACGCACAGGTGCCGCGAAAGCACGAATGAACTCGGGGGCGCGCCACCGCTCTGCTCCGACGCGCCGATAAATTCTTCCCAGCTGCCGTAGCCGAGAAACGACGACAGCACATCAAGTGTGTAAGGACGCGTCTCGCCACCCGAAATATATCCCCACACACGTTTGAGCGTCGACTCGCTTATATATATGCCCAGGCGCGCGAAGATGTTCTGCCTCAGGAAAGCGAAATCGCGCGGGGTGCGGATGCGCCTTCCCACCGACGCCTCTATGGCGGCGGTCAGAACTCCGGTTGCATCATGCTGCGGCGTTTTATCCATAAGTCTATATTAGCTTTGATTCTGCGGTTAAGGGCGTCGGTGACCAGCAGGGTCTCCTCTGGCGAAAGGTCGGGCCGCGATGCTATGAAACGCATTGCCTCGGCATCCATAGGGGCTGAAGAATAGATGTTTGCCACGAATCCGGCCGGGTTCACCGTGTCGAGGTACCTGAGGCCCGTGGCTCGCCACACCTCATCCACCGCCCGCTCACCCTCGGCGATGATGGCGCGCATCGCGGCTTTGCGCGCGTTTTCGGCACGGCCGGCGGCCTCGATCGAGTCTGTGACCGAGTCGAGGCTTTGGGTCAGCGACGCGATGCGCCGGTCGCTCGCCAGGGTCAGCGAGTCGAGGCTGCGCCCCAGGTTTTCGGCATGCAGGCGCAGGGCCTCGTCATGCACGGGTGCGCGCGGCACCATGAGCGCGCCCGCCACGGCCACCGCGGCCAGGGCGGCTGCCGTCCCCGTGGCCGCAAGCCCGCGGCGCAGCTTGCGACGCCGGTCAACCAGGCGCAATATGGCGTCGGTGTCGGGCAGACGGTCGGCAATCGGCAGCAGACAGCGGCGTATCGCCGGGGCCCACGCATTGCCCAGGCGCATGCCGCGCAGCAGGCACCCCAGGCTGTAGATGTCGTTGCGGATATCAGGCCGGTTCCCTCCCATTTGCTCGGGCGAGATGTAGCTGAGGGTTCCCGCCGGGGCCTTGAACTCGGTGTGGCTTGTGGTGTCGGCAAGTCCGAAGTCAATCAGCAGCGGGGCATGGCCAAGGGAAGACACTATGATGTTCTCAGGCTTTATGTCGCGGTGCACCACCCCGGCCTGATGCACGCGCCCCACCGCCTCGACGATGCTGCGGGCCATGCGGCGCCGCTCGGTCAGCGGGGGCTCGTCGTCAAGCCACCGGCGCAGTGTAGGCCCCTCAAGATAGTCCATCACTATGCAGGTGCCCACGCCTTCTACCTCCTCAAGCGAATACACATTGGCGGCACACATGCGCGGAAGCATCATCGACACCTCGAACTCCTTGCACAAGGCTGCCCTGAGTGCCGTGTCGCACCCGGGCGAGGCCGTTGTCTTCAGCACCCAGAAACGGCCGAAACGCCTGGCACGGTACACGATATTGCGCTCCGAGCGGTGGATTTCGGTTATCTCCGAAAACCCGTCGCCCGGCCGGTAGTCGGGTCGGTCTATATAACCCGAGACATCGGAATCTGAAACGGTATGTGTGGTCCGGCTCATCAGGAGGGGCTGCATGTTTGACGCCGTGCAAAGTTAACAAATTCACCCTTTCCCGCAAAACACCCGCCAGACGCCTGCGAAAAGAACCGGAAAGAACCGACGCCAAAGCCCGAGAAGAGACTAATTTTGCCGCCAGAATAAAAATTCTGCCGGACTGACGGGCGTTTCCATCTAAAATGCTTATCTTTGCCGTTGCCTGTCCGTAGACAATACGGATTGGTCTGACATAAGGAAAAAGCGTTTTTTGCCACCACTTCCTGAAAACTGGACACTTTCAACTAAGATGGTAAGCATGGAAACGCTCTTTCCGGTCAGTGCGTATTCGCTTGATTACTCGAGATATATGCAACGACCGGAGTGAGCTGATTTTATGCAACTTTCTTAGTTCGGTAGTCCAGAAATCCGCAGGAAGAAGTTGTCATCTAACATGGCTCACTCCTTTGTTTTTGCAGTTTCTTACTCGATTCTTAATCTTAAACAGATCAAGCGATATGTTCAAAAGACTGATTGCGGCGATGCTCATGGCGATGTTCGTGGCCGGAACACTCAGTGCCGACGAAACCCGGGCACGCCGGAAACGCCCCGGCTCGATGACACACACCGAGGCCGAGGTGCAGAATGCCAGAAAGACAACAACACTGCACGGCCGGTATATCAAAGACAACACCGCGTTTGACGGCGCCGTCTACATGGTCGGTGACGCAGGCGGCATAAAGATCGGCACAGCCCGTCTGACCTTTAGAAACGGCGGCTACACACTGGCCTATGAGGCCGGCAAGTTCAGCATGCGCCAGTCATCTACCCGCGAAGACCGTCTCCGCGAGGGTATCACCGAGTATGAATACGACAATTCCTGGAAAGACGAGAAACTGGGCAACGACTTCGCCCACGCCGGGAAATACGAGATTGCCGAACAGTTCGGGAA
>CALJBF010000310.1 GCA_938027385.1 uncultured Porphyromonadaceae bacterium
CCTCCAGACGCCACTGCGCCTTAAGTTAATAGCATTGTGTAGCGACCCTACAATGTGATGCCGGAGCGATTACGAAATGCCGCCGGCAGTATGTGATGGGGGGATCAGTTCCCGGCGGGGGTGTCGGGATGATCTTCGTGCCAGGCTTTGGCCGGACAGGTGCCGGTGCCGTCGAAACAGTGGGTGCAGACGCGGCATTTGGGCAGCCCGATGCTGGCCACAAGATCTTCGATGGTGCTGAACTTCAGGGTGGAGAGTCCCAGGCGACGGGCAATCTCGGCCACCATGCGCTCATATTCGGGGGTGCCGGTGGTGGCGTAGCGCTCAAGGTTTGCGGCATCGTCGCCCTCGAAGTCGCGGATAATCTGCCGCGAGATAAGCTCAAGATCGCTTTTCGACGAGGTGAATCCCACGAACGGACAGCCGTAGACCAGCGGCGGACACGAGATGCGGGCATGCACCTCGCGGGCGCCACCCTCGAAGAATGTGCTCACGTTGTCGCGCAGCTGGGTGCCGCGCACAATCGAGTCGTCGCAGAACACGATGCTGCGCCCCTGCAGTATGGCACGGTTGGGGATGAGTTTCATCTTCGCCACCAGACTGCGGCGTGACTGGTTACCCGGGGTGAAACTGCGGGGCCATGTGGGGGTGTATTTGAGCACGGCGCGCTTGTAGGGTATCTTCTTCCCCTCGGCATAGCCCAGGGCGAAACCTACGCCCGAATCGGGGATGCCGCACACGCAGTCGGCCTCCGTGTCGTCGGTGCGCCCCATGGCCACACCGCCGTTCTCGCGCACGAGTTCGGCGTTGACGCCATCGTAGTCGCTGGCGGGGAACCCGTAATATACCCACAGGAACGAACAGATCTGCTCGCGACCGGCGGGAGCCTGCAGCACCTCGATGCCGTCGGCGGTGAGGCGCACAATCTCGCCAGGGCCGAGGTCACGCACACGCTCATACCCTAAGTTGGGGAAAGCCGAGGTCTCACTCGACACAGCATACCCCTCGCCCGGCTTGCGGCCTATGACTATGGGGGTGCGCCCGAGGTAGTCGCGTGCGGCGATGATACCGTTCTCGGTGAGTATGAGCATCGAGCACGAGCCTTTCACCTTGCTGTAGACCAGATTGATGCCGTCAACGAAATCGCGCCCCATGTTTATGAGCAGAGCCACCATCTCGGTCTGGTTGATGTTGTTGGCCGAGAGCTCGCTGAAGTGCATGCGCTCGCGCAGCAGCTCGTCGGCAATCTCGCGCACATTGTTCACTTTCGCTACCGTTACCACGGCATAGCGCCCCAGGTGCGAGTTCACGATGATAGGCTGTGGATCAGTGTCGCTGATCACGCCCAGGCCCTGGTTGCCTGCGAACCGGTCAAGCTCGTCCTCGAACTTCGACCTGAAATAGTCGCGTTCAAGACTGTGGATCGTGCGGTTGAAACCCCGTTCGGGGTCGAACGTCACCATGCCGGCACGCTTTGTGCCCAGGTGAGAATTGTAGTCGGTGCCATAGAACAGGTCGTTGACACACGGTGTTTTAGAAATTGCTCCGAAGAAGCCGCCCATTGGTTGAGTTTTTGAGATGGTCTTAATGATTTCCCACGGCACGGGGCACCTGCGGGAAATGACCCTGCAAAATTACATATTTTTTTGCAAATCCACGCCAAACCCGGGCGTATTACCGCACGCAGTCAGGCCATGAAACCGTGGAGCGCCGAGTTTCCGGAGCCCCTGCTTTATGACGGGCCACTGCTTTACGAAATGAGCCTATAACCTGACGTGGGCAAACCGATGGTCGATCCACAGTGTCGCCTCGGCGCCGGTGAATCTGAGCAGCACGTAATTGGGGTCGGCCGGACCGCCGGGGAAATGGTTTATGTACCAGTCCTGCCACTTTTCGGCACGTACCGCATCATCGTCGATAATCTCGACGGTGCCACGCAGGCACACACTTGAGCCATCTTTCTGATAGCATAGCCCGGCTTTCGGATTCGCCCTGAAGTCGGCGACTTTCACCGAATCGGCGCCTGTGGCCATCCACACCACGCCACATCCCTGTGTCTCGCCTTTTGCCATAGGCACAGGACGCGGAAATCCGTCGCTGTTAACAGATGCGATGGTGACCGTCGGGCATGCGTCAAGCAACCTCTCCGCATCCTTTATGAGAGCGGCCTCGGCTGCCTCTCTCCAGCGGCGCAGCTGCGGAAAGAACTGCCGCATCATATCTTTTGCCTCGTCCTCGGTGAGATTCCGGCCCGACTGCCTGTTGATTTCCCCGGTGAACTGCGCGCAGTGGTCTATCATCTGCTCCATGGTCATGTCCTGCGTGAACTTGCCCTCCTTGTAGCAGTAGATACAGTAATCCTCGTTTGGCGAGCCATCGGCATTCGTTCCGAGAATCTCGTTTGTGAGCGGCATTCCGCAGCTCTGACAGAATTTATGTTCCATATATGTCAGTGTTGTAAGAAGCTGTTTAAAAATAAGGCAATTATATACAACATTACACAATCAGTCATGAATAACAGCATCTGCTGTTGTTCATGACTGATTGTACGAGATGTTAGAATACTATACCAGCTTTAAATGAAATTGCGTCCATATTAAAGCCGATTCCAAACTCGGATATACGTTGACTCGTATATCCGAGTTGAAACTTGAAATGGTCGTATCTCAGGCCAATTGACGGCCCCCATAAGAAACCGCCGCAACCTGTGACTCCGGCTGTGGCGCCTATACCATAGCCCAGGTCAAGAGATACGAAGGGCGATAGTTTTTGAGTTACAGGAAGATGGCCTTTCATGTTGAGAAAGATTGGGACGAAGAGTTCCCCTTTGTCATAGAGTTCATGATAGTAGTCGAGGCCAAGACCAAGACCGGCAGAGAAGTAGTCGCCAATCTTAGCACCTTGCACAGTGTGCAGGTTAACACGACCAGTTGAAAAGGTGCCGACCCCTACGGAATAACCGAGGTCGACCTCTCCCTGATACTTTGCAACGACCTGTGCGCTCATGCCACATGTGAAACAAAGTACCATAACGAGTATGGATAGAAGTTTTTTCATTTGATGAATAGGTGAATGTGATGAATGATTTGATGTGTTTTATCCATTATGGCTTAATGGAAATATCTATACGGTGGAGCTTGATTTCTACTGAAGAGTCTCCTTGTTTCAGAATCATTTCAGCAGTATTGCCTACAATCATTCTGACATCACATTTGAGGTACATTTCTCCATCGACATATATTTCGATAGAACGCCCCTTGATGGCATATTTTGCCCGTCCCGTCCCTAACGCGCCAACAGCATAACATGTGCCGTCTTTGTCAAAGCTTGCGGCGAAACCGAGACGTGATGCATAGGGTTCTTTTGTGATGTCAATCCACGCCCCTGACGTTTTAATGGCAGTACATTCCCATGTTCCTCCCGGCAGATAGACTCTGACGTCGACATCTGGCTCATCGTCGTTGCTTGAGCAACTTGACAAACCGACGAAAAACGCCGTGAGCAACAATAAAAGCGATAGTAATCTTTTCATTGGTTGTTTTTATTGGTTGGTTTGCAATATTGCCTGAATTATTGCCCGACCAATAAAAAATAGTGGTGGGCTTTTGCATCATGTACGATTCAGAGGCACTGCCATGCCCACACAACATACGATGACACTAAGCCCACCATCGGCCATACCCGCAATGGGGTATGACAAAACAGTGGGCGTTTAGTGCATTGTACTCGTTGTGTTGTTGAAAATTGGCAGTTTTCTGAACCGAGTCCAATAGCATTAAACGCTATTCGTTTACAATGTAAATGGAACCCACTCTTGGATTCACACCGCAAAGTTAGTGAAATTATCTGAAAAGCAAATCATGTTGTATAACATAATTGGGTTGAGGGCTGTTATATTGATAATAATTTGTACCTTTGTAAAAACATATTATGGCAAACGATTACTCAAAAGGATATTCAGGATTAGCTGTCGCCGACTATTTCATCGCGAAAGCGATAGAGGAGGGCAAACCCATAACAAATATGTCAATTCTAAAAATGATATATTTTGTTCAAGGGTTCGGGTTCCAAACTCTTAATCGACGATTGATAAGAGATGAATTTTACGCATGGCAGTGGGGGCCTGTATCGAGAGACGTTTATTATGCTTTTCAAAAATATGGTTCACAATCAATTGAATCTATGTCAAATCAATATCCAAAGGAATTAGCGGACATCAAAAAACATCCTGAAATTATTGAGCTTTTAGACAAGATTTATCAATTAAGAGGGGTAAACCCATTTGTACTAAGCGAAAAAACACATGTCCCAGGTGGCCCATGGGCAAAAACTCTCCCTTATCAAAAAATAGAAACTGACCTCATTCGTAGTTATTTTACATAGTCATGATTTCGCGGATTGATGAATTTTTACAAGATATAAAACAGCATCCAAATGCCAATCAAGGAGAAGAACAAAGGGAATCGGCTGAAATCTTGTCAAAAGATGCACAAATTGATAAATGGGTTGACGTTTGCGATAGATTAGGAGACATCAAGTTAAAACGCTGGTATGGCGTTTGGATTCTTGTATTATTATCTTTGTGGATTCTTTACATGATGATATTTAGCTTTTTCCAACTATATGTTGCCTCGCCAATATCAGACGCTGTTTTCATTACATTAATAACAACTACAACTGCAAATATAATAGGTCTCCCAATTATAATACTGAAATATTTGTTCCCGAAAGGCAAACAATAAGGAATGGGCTATTCCTTATTGGAATCTGTTCTCATCATAGCCTTTACCAACTTGTCAAAATCCGCTTTTGGTATATTTATAGACAATTGGAACTTCATGTTTCGGAGTTCTTCTCTTGTGAGCGATTTCATCTCATTGCCCGGTTTCGATTCCTTTTTCTTCTTTTTCGCCATAGTCACGCAATACACCGCAAAAATAGCTCAAATCTTTCAAACTCACCAATATTCCGAGTATTAAATCTGAACACAAACTCATCAACATATCTTTGAAGATGATGTTTGCTCACCTTGTAATAGGTGCCGAATATCATTCGTTTGAAATGCGACCATGTACATTCTATCGAGTTAGTGTTTATTGAAATCTCATTGCCACGGTCATCATGTACTGTAACACCATAAAATTTGGCCCCGTGGTCAACAGAAAACTGTCGATATGTATCAGATATATCTCCGTAATCCCAACCATCGGTATAAACCGTACTCACTGGGTGTACATATTGCGTTATCAACGGCTTTAGTGTGCTGGCTCTGGTATTATCCACTACTATTGCCGTGAGGTTCCCATGACGTTGCAACATTCCAAAGACCGGTTTCTTATCTTTAAAACTGCGTCCTTGACATTGCGCGACTTTTTTATTCTTATGCCGGTTCTTATTCTTTCCACCGACAAACGTTTCATCCACCTCCACGTCACCGGATAGGACTTGCCTATTCTGAGAATCCATGAACTGACGTATTTTATGGAGCATATTCCATGCCGTTTTTTGCGTCACACCAAGGTCGCGAGCCAGTTGACAAGAAGAAATACCTCTTTTATGAGACATGAAAATGAATATGGCATAAACCCATACACGCAAAGGCAATTTAGTGCACGCGAAAACCGTACCAGTCTTGACATCAAAATAACGACCTGTGTTACGACACTTGTATTTGCCATTAGCACATTTATATACCTTTGACGACGGGTCAAATGGTGATACCACACCATTGCTCCATCTCAGTTTTTCAAAGTAATCTATACAGCTTTGCTCATCAGGAAAAGCTGTCATAAAATTGAGTATGCCGTTTTTTGATTTCATGACAAATAGGTTAATGGCGTGAATATTATAAAAAGCGCTCACTCATCATAATCATTTGCCTGAATATGTATCATACTATGTTATGAAACATGTTTGTTAGTTTCGTCAGCATGTTTGTTAGTTGTACCTTTGCACATCAATCTTACATACGTCACGTTTATTGAGGATATGATTTTATTCCCACAATCAATCTCACGTAGCAAATTGTGCAAACATGATAATCTAACCGTCGTTATTTTCTATGCGATATACCATAAACTCGGCATTAATCCTGTGGATTGAATATGATGGCGACACTGGAACACTTGCTGTCACTCTAAGAGGAGGTGCAACATACCTTTATCACGGAGTGCCTGAATCTGTCGTTGCCGCGTTCCTGTCTGCGCCATCGAAAGGTCAGTATTACAACCGTCACATTCGAGGTCGTTATCAATAGGTTCTAAGCGCCAACAGTTCTGCACAATCCACTCCTTGCTGACCTCGGATGGATGACGATCAATCACATAGCATCCGCATGTGCTGTCGTAATATTCCAACAGCTCCATATATGTAGGTAGTCCGTTATTTCTCCTCATGTGTATTTTGGTATATAATTGCCAAAAATAAATGTTGAACGTTCCGGCATGCCATGGCTGTCAGTGCTCGGGAAACAGGGCACAGAAACCCCGGCGGTTGAACTGATAGTACATCTCTATCCGTTCGGGGGTGTCGTTTTCAAGCAGCAGAAGAAGCTCACGGGTAAATTCAAGCACGCCCGAACCGTTGGCCGTGACGATGCGGCCGTCGGCCACCGCCTGCAGGTGCTCATAACCCTCGGGATTGGTATAGCTGTCGCCACCCCACAGCCGCAGCTGATCGAGGCCGTTGCCGGTGTGCCGCACATTGTTGAGGAATCCGGCTCGGGCCATGAATGACGCGCCGTTGCAGATAGCACCTACGATTTTACCATCTTCGACAGCTTTCCTGACAACAGGCACGACTTCGTCGGCGGCAGGCGTGAGCCATCCGTAACCGCCCACAAGCACCAGGACGGCATAGTCATCGGGCATGTCGGCTAACGTATAGTCGGGCATTACCCTGAAACCGCCGATGGCGGTCACCGGTTCAGCCGACGGAGCCACAATCCGGTTCACATATTTCGGATCGGGTTTCAGCTGTTGTTCGTCACTGCTTATGGCCTCCATCAGATAGACCATCTCATGTGCCGCAAAATCCGGCAGCAGAATGTAAAGTATCTCGTTGCTCATGGTGGAACGGATTCGGGAATAATATAGTTGAGAAAACAGGCAGCAAGCCGTCTGACGGGCGCCGCAGTCTGATTCCGCTCCAAATTTATGAATTTAATCCGAGATTCAAGGAATGAAGTCAAAAATTATGCCCGGGTACGAGGCTGTCTCTTACAGGCTGTTTAATATTTATTTAATGACTATCCTCTTTTATCCCCAAATACGTACGTCTAAACTGTAGGGACATCGCTTTGCGATGTTGCAAACGCCCAAATGTCAATGTTTTCGTGTCTAACATCGCAAAGCGATGTCCCTACACTGATAACTATATAATTGTCTGTAACCCAATTATAATATAGATATTGGGGGAAAATAGAGGATGTTCAAAATTTATTTTTAAACAGCCTCTTATATCCCGAAAAGGAACCGGAACGGCCCGCAGGCCTCCATCCTGTCGGCAGCATCCCCGGCATATATCTCGCCATTGGTAAGCAAGAGTTTTTTAACATTACCGCCGGGACTGAAATCAAGTTTCCTCAGATCTATCCAGAAGATGTCGGGGCTGAGGGTCGATTCAAAATAATACACGAGATTTTTCTGGTCGGCAACCGTGCGCCAGCGGGTCGACGCAATATTCGGCTGCGAGGGGATTGAAATCCCAAGTGGCACCGACACATTGCGCATGACACTGAACACACCAGCCACCGCCTGACGATAGTCTGAGGTCTGGGGAAGTGCCTTGATATAGAACGACGCACGCACGAACCGGTCCGACGCACGGTTGGTTCCCGGCAGCATCACCAGTCCACCGATCTGGTTCCAGTAGTCGTCTAACGTCTGCTGCTTGTCGTAGGCAGGAGAGTTCGTCATTACCTGACAGTCTTTCCCGCTATGAATCACAAGTTTTCCGGCTATATACTCGAATATCGCGCTGTTGCCGGTAGAATCGGAAATCGAAAGATGCAGTGTCGATTTCGCCCCGTTGGGAAGATCCGGATCATCAATGCGGAACAGTTCCTTGCCAAGCTCCTCCACCGCCTCGTCCACGGTGGCGAAATTATCAAGCACATATTGCGTCCAGATGCTCAGACCCATCACCGGGCGCTTGTCGCCGGGCCGGTGATAGTCGGTCTCGGCCAGAAAAAGGAGATTGGCCACAAGCCCTTTCTCGTTCATTCCGTCGCAGATGCCTATGTCGTACCCTGCGGTGACCACACTCCCGTAAGATGATTTCCATTTTACGGAATTGTCAGTCATGCCGCCGCGACGTTCCATCCCTCTCGGGAAAAAATAAATGTTTGACTGAGGATCTTCTTTCCAGTCCATCGTGCGGCCGGTCACCACCATATCGTCCGGGCCAAGATATACGGCACGCGTACAGGCATCGGCCTGAACACACATCCCGCACACGCATGCTATAAAGGAAATGCATGCAATGATTCCGTTAAAACCAGTTCTATCCATAATACCTTGTGTGTGATTAATAAACGACACTATGTGCAGCATGAATCCGCCGGCGAATGCCACCGGATTACAACTATCCCAACGTATTTGCCGTAAGAATGTTCAGTGCGGCAATATCTGAACGGTTACGGCGCAAGTCTGGCCACAGCAAACGGCAATGCGAACATTATCACACCCGATATCGGCAATTACAGTATCATTGCTTTTCAATCATCCATTCACTATTCTTGTTTTTGACGGTTTGACATTATGGTGTCGAAGTTCTCGCGTCCCCAGGTGATAAGAGCTTCGACATGAGGCAGAAGCGTCTTGCCGAAATCGGTGACAGAATATTCTGTACGCGGAGGTACATCAGGGAACAACTCGCGGCGGATTATGCCGTCGGTTGTCAGCTGGCGCAGGACCTGCGACAGTACCTTCTCCGACACCGACGGTATGTTGCGGTACAGTTCGTTGAAACGCACCGGCTCGTTCTCGGAAATCTTTACGAGAACGACCAGCGCCCACTTGTTGCCGAGCCATTCGAGCATCGGAGCGGCCCTGCAATATTCATAGTCTAATTTTTTTGCCATATACGGTCATGCAGAACAGGCTGAGAACCAACGAAACAAACTTTCAGGTAAGGGTCAAACCTTTAGGTAAGTTGTTGCTTTGACCCTGACTATCACCTAATTTTGCATCACAAAATTAATAAAAATATCGAGATATGATACACCCGGAACTACATTTCACAGGGCAGGTATGGCGACCGCCTTACGAAGCCAACTCGCAACTCCTGCAACTCACGTCAGGATGTACATGGCACAAGTGCAAGTTCTGCAGCCTTTACCACGGTACGCCTTTCCGTATGTCGCCGTTATCGGAAGTGGAGGAAGACCTGAAAGTTATCCGTCAGTGGCAACCGCGAGCCCGACGTGTCTACCTCACCGGTGCAAATCCATTCGCATTGAGCTACAACAAGCTGATGGATGTGGCTCTGCTGCTGAGAAAATATCTTCCACACATGGTTTCATTCGGGATGTTCGCACGTGTCACCGACATCACTCCAAAATCAGTAGATGAACTGAGAAATCTCCACCACCTGAAACTCGACAGCATAAACATCGGCATCGAAACTGCCCACGACCC
>CALJBF010000311.1 GCA_938027385.1 uncultured Porphyromonadaceae bacterium
CTGCGGGCTGCGGCGTACCCGGTTATGAAGAAATCAGCGTCTTTCAGACGCCCACGTCTGTTAAGTTAATAGCATTGTGCAGCGACCCTACAATTAATGCCCTCGTGTCAGGGCACAGACATTTTTAACCGTGAGGGGAATCAGGCTTTGGCGCCTTTCACCCCTTTGGCACCCTTGGTGCCGCCGCCCATAGCGAAGATGTTCGACGAGAACGAGAACGTCTTCTGGCCGCGGCGGGTGTTGCGTTTCACCGCCAGCGCCACGAGGCGGTCCATAAGCTTGTCGAACGATATGCCCGAGCCCTCCCAGAGATAGAACGACAGCGAGCCGGGGATGGTGTTGATCTCATTCACATAGATGTTGCGCGTCTTGCGGTCTACCATCACGTCTACGCGGCTTACGCCGTGGCACGACAGCACCCTGAATGTCTCGCCCGCCAGATGCTGGATGCGTGCGGTCTCGTCGGCAGGCAGGTCGGCGGGGAATTTCTTTGCCGAGGCCTGCATACCTTTGGCACCTTTGTCGCCACCCATGTATTTCGCGTCGTAAGAGAGAATTTCAGATGACTTGATGGGCTCTTCAAGCACCGACATGCGGTATTCGTCACAGTCGCCCAGCACCGAGCAGTTGATCTCCTGCATGTCCTCTATCATATCTTCCACGAGGATGCGCGAGGCATATCTGGCGGCATCGGCCACCGAGGCCTCAAGCTGGGCACGATCGTGAGCGCACGATATGCCGATAGAAGACCCGAGGTTGGCGGGTTTCACTATCACCGGGTAACCCATCTTCTCCACGCGGGCAATCATCTCATCCTTGTGGGCGAACCACTGGCGGTCGGTGAACCACACATAATCAACCACTGGGATGTCGTTCTCGCGCAGAATCATCTTCATCGTGATCTTGTCCATGCCGTTGGCCGACGAGAGCGTATCGCAACCGGCATAAGGTATGCCGATCGAGTCAAGAATCCCCTCGAAAGTGCCGTCCTCGCCGTTGGCGCCGTGGAGCACCGGAATCACTACATCAATCTTCTCGGCCACGTTCTTCTTGCCGAACATCCCCCTGGGATTGGCCAGATACAGATTATAGTCGCCGAAAACCGGACGGAAATACACCTCCTCGACCTCCTTGTCGGCCAGCAGGCCCGGAATGTCGCGGTAGCGTTTCAGATCTGTGAGCGGGGCGCCGGTATACCACCGGCCCTCTTTTGATATGTAAACGGGGATAACCCGGTATCGGTCGGCATCGAGGGCGTTTATGGCCTGATTGGCCGAGATCACCGAAATCTCATGCTCGGTGCTGCGGCCGCCGAAAAAAACTGCTACGTTAGTCTTCACTTTTGTGTTGTGATATGTAATTGACCTGTCGGTCTTGTTCGATGTATTGTCTTATTTGAATGTGTCGGGGAGGTCGTTCTCGTAGAGCACGATGTCGCCCGGGCGCCCGATGGCGCGGAGTTTCGCCTGGGCCTCGGCAAACGTGGCCACGGCATGCACATTCCCGGGCGCTATGGGGCCGGCGGCGAGACCCGCCAGCAGCGCCTCGCGGTTGTATTCCCCCACCACGATGGCGACATCTGCGTTTTCGGCGGCTGTGCGCCCCAGCTCCTCGTTGGCGGCGAACTGACGGTCGCCCAGCTCGATCATGCCCGGGGTGACGACGATACGTTTGCCGCCGGTCATGCGGCCAAGTACCTCAAGCGCCATGCGCGAGCCCATCGGGTTCGAGTTGAAGGCATCGTCGATGATGGTCATTCCGCCAGGCACACGTTTCACGGTGAGGCGATGCTCGACCTGTTCAATCTGCCCCACGGCATAACGTATCTTGTCGTCGGGGACGCCCAGACGTTTCGCCACTATGACGGCCGCCATGAGGTTCGAGATATTGCACTCCCCTACCAGACGTGTCTGCAGTGTCAGTGACTCGCCTGACTTTTTGTCAGTGACAGTGAAACGTGTGCCGTCGGGCGAATACTCTATGTCGCCCGCCACGAAATCGGCGACGTCGGGCTGTGCCACGGCATAGCGTACACACTCCACGTTGCTCACCTCACGGTCGGCCACCTTCGGGAAATCATTGTTCACCACGGCGAGTCCGTCGGCAGGCAGGGCGTCGACCAGCTCGAACTTCGTGCGCTGTACGTTCTCGATGGACTTAAAAGATTCAAGATGCTGTTCGCCCACGGCGGTGACTATGCCCATGTGCGGGTGCACCAGGTCGCAGATTTCCTTGATGTCGCCCACCTGCTTGGCACCCATCTCGCAGATAAATACCTCGTCGTATGGCCTCAGATGTTCACGCACGGTGCGTATCACCCCCATCGGGGTGTTGAAACTGCCCGGGGTCATCGTTGTCGAGAAATGTTCCTGCAGGATACGGTTAAGGTAATGCTTGGTCGATGTCTTGCCGTAACTGCCGGTGATGCCGATGATTTTCAGGTCAGGCATCGAGGCGAGGATTGAGGCAGCCTCGTCGTAATAACGTTTGTTGATGCGTTTCTCAACTGGACGCAGCACCACGTTGGCAGCCAGCATGAACAGCGGCGAGAGTATCAGCACCGCAAGCAGCGCGCCCCCGATGCCGAACGGTCCGAACACAAACGGCGCCGCAACAACCGGAATCAGCGCCAGCAGCCACGACACGCCGAAGATTCTGCGGGCCCTGGGGGTCCATACCAGCGGTTTCTTGTATTTGCGGCGTGCCAGCACCACGCACTGCCAGATGACAATGATCGTTGACAGCCATACGCCGAAAAGCGCCGGAATGCTGTTTACAAGCATCATGAACAGGCCCACGCAACAGAATATGCGGCCCAGATTGGTGCTTTCGCCCGACTGCTGGAACCAGCGCGCATAACGCTCGTTGCGGTAAGAGTTCTGTTGAAGCATCATCAGGTCACGGGCAAACACCTGCCAGAGGTCGGCGGCCGCCGCGGCCGTCAGCAGTGCCGATGACGCACTTACAAGGAGATTCATCTTTTATTTCTTGATTGGAGGGGGCATCCCCTCTCAGCTGTTTAAAAACGATTTGAGCACAGCGGCGAACTGTGCGGGGTTATCGAGGAAACTGTAGTGTCCGCATCCGGGAAAACTTACCAGGCCCGAATCGGGCAGCAGGCTGTTCATCTTCTTCGCGTCGGCAAGCGGGGTGGCCGTGTCGTTCTCGCCCCATATAAGCAGGGTCGACGCCTTGACCGACGGCAACAGCCGCGTCAGGTCTTCATTGACCACCCGGCTCATTATGGCTCTCATGCGCGGCGAGGCCGAGGCATAGTCGCTCGATCCGCGCCGTGCGCGCATGCTGTCGATGCGTTTCTGCGCCCCCTCTGCGCCATAGAGAAGTTTCATGGCCAGTTTGGCTGCCTTGAAGGTGTACACCTTATAATAATAGGTGAGCGAACGGCGCGGCTTTATGCCGGCGGCGTCGACAAGCACAATCTTGTCGACCGGACGCTGCGACCCGAGTATTATTGCAACCCTTCCGCCGAACGAATGACCCACCAGTACAGGGGTGTCAAGTCCCATACGGTCAATAAACTTGGATATCAGGTCAGCGTAGTCATAAACACTCCAGACCGTCGCCGGTTCGGGTGATGCGCCGAATCCAGGAAAATCCACATTATATACCGTATGCGACAATGCGGCCGTGGCGGCTATTGACGCCACCGTGGTGTGGTCGCATCCCCAGCCGTGCATCAGCACAAGGGGGCGCCCCGAACCCGCCTGGGTGTAGGCGAGCGTCTGGCCGTCAATATCAATCTTCTTAACTGCAGACTGGTCAATCATGATGCAAAATTACCCTTTTTCAACCGTCTGTCAAAATTTCAACCGCGCTTTATTAACCAGTACACGACGGTGGCCATCCACATTCTCAATTGGCGGCAGTCACCGGAGGCAAAGCCATACGGCAATATTTTTCACAGCTGTGTAACATTCATGTTACAACAGCGCTATCCTTTAATACTGGAACATCAATCCTTTTCAGCAAATAAGACCTGCTTAAAACGACACACCTACTAAGCATTTTGCAATTTACATGCCCGAATTTTGGTTAAAATATTTTGCTCCAACTCTCTTTTTGCAATCTCAGCCACATCCAAAGCATCATCCTTTATTATCACAAACGTTATATCTGCCTGATTTTAAACATATTATATACAACCACGTCTTCATATCAGAACAATTAATAATTTTGTAACAAATTTGTAAATCAGTCAATTATGCTTATAATTCTGATTTATAATTAGTTAAATAATCCGTCTAAAATTTTTCTAAATTTTTTCACTTTTTTGAGTAAAAAATTTGGTTTGTTGTAATTATGTCGTACCTTTGCATCGTAGTCACAAAAGGGTTACAAATTCGTTTCGCTAACAATTAAAAAGTTTGTCATCATGAGTTCAAAAAATTTCCAGACCAAATTGTTAGGACTTCAAAGCAACCTCCTCAACTTCGCTTACCTGCTTACCTCAAACAGAGACGACGCTTACGACCTGCTTCAAGACACAACACTCAAGGCCCTCGACAATGAGGACAAATATGTGGAGAACGTCAACTTCAAGGGTTGGGTCTTCACCATCATGCGCAACATCTTCATCAACAACTACCGCAAGGTGGTGCGCTCGG
>CALJBF010000312.1 GCA_938027385.1 uncultured Porphyromonadaceae bacterium
ATGTCAACTCCTACATTTGACCAACTCCTCGAAGCAGGCTGCCATTTCGGCCACCTCAAACGCAAATGGAATCCTGCAATGGCTCCGTACATCTTCATGGAGCGCAACGGTATCCACATCCTTGATCTCTACAAGACAGCTGCTAAGGTCGAAGAGGCCGCAGCCGCTCTCAAACAGATAGCTAAATCGGGCAAGAAAGTTCTCTTTGTTGCCACTAAAAAACAGGCCAAACAAGTTACCGCCGACAAGGCAAAGGCAATCGGCATGCCCTACGTGATCGAGCGCTGGCCCGGCGGTATGCTCACCAACTTCCCCACAATCCGCAAGGCCGTCAAGAAAATGGCTGCCATCGACAAGATGACGACCGACGGTACTTTCGACAACCTCTCGAAACGCGAGAAACTCCAGATCAACCGCCAGCGTGCCAAGCTCGAGAAGACTCTCGGCTCTATCGCCGACCTGAACCGTCTCCCCTCGGCTCTCTTCGTGGTTGACGTGCTCAAGGAGCGCATCGCCGTTGCAGAGGCCAACCGCCTGGGTATCCCCGTGTTCGCCATGGTCGACACCAACTCTGACCCCACGAACATCGACTTCGTGATCCCCAGCAACGACGACGCATCGAAATCTATCGAGCTTATCCTCGACACCGTATGCTCGGCAATGGCCGAGGGTCTTGAGGAGCGCAAGGTAGAGAAGGCTGACTCGCAGGCTGCCGCCGAGGAGGGTGCTCCCCGTCGCGAGCGTCGCCGCGCAGTACGCCGCAACGATGCCGAGACTGAGGCTCCCGTAGCCGAGGCTCCCGCCGCCGAGACTGCAGAACCCGCCGCCGAGGCTGCCGAATAAATTCCGGCACAGTGGGATTGCCTGCCGCCCTGTGGCGACGGGCAACCCCTCATGATTTAATCCCCCCTAATCACAAACACTACTAAATCTATATATAGATATGGCAGTAACAATGGCAGAAATCACCAAACTGCGCCACCTCACACAGGCCGGTCTGCTGGACTGCAAAAAAGCTCTTGCCGAGACTGACGGCGACATCGAGGCCGCTGTCGAGATCCTCCGCAAAAAAGGTCAGGCTGTAGCCGCCAAACGCGAAGACCGCGTTGCCGCCGAAGGCTGTGTGCTCTCTAAGAGCGTAGGCAACTTCGCCGCTGTGGTATCGCTGCAGTGCGAGACCGACTTCGTGGCAAAGAACGAAGGTTTCGTGGCTCTGGCTAACGAGATTCTCAATGCCGCTGTTGACGCTCGTTGCAAGACTCTCGACGAACTCAAGGCTCTCGAACTCAACGGCCGCACAATCGCCGAGCTCGTTACCGAGGAAACCGGCAAAACCGGCGAGAAGACCGAAATCGGTGCTTACGAGGTAGTAGAGGCCCCCACAACCGCCTCTTACAACCACTTCAACAACAAACTCGCCGCCATCGTAGGTTTCAACCTCGAAGGTGTTGACCCCGCCGTGGGCCGCGAGATCTGCATGCAGATCGCTTCTATGAACCCGGTTGCCGTTAACCGCGACGAGGTTCCCCAGGCCACCATCGACGCCGAGAAGGCCGTGGCCGTAGAGAAGACCAAGCAGGAGCAGGTACAGAAAGCTGTTGAGGCCGCTCTGCGCAAGGCCGGTCTGAACCCCAACCACTTCGACTCTGACGACCACATCGAGTCGAACATGGCCAAGGGCTGGATCACCGCCGAAGAGGCTGAGAAGGGCCGCGCCATCATCAAGGAGACCGCCGAGGCCAAGGCTGCAAACCTTCCTCAGGCTATGATCGACAACATCTGCAAGGGCCGCATCAACAAGTTCTTCAAAGAGAACTGCCTGATGGAGCAGGAGTTCGTTCAGGACAGCAAGATCACTGTCGGCGAATACCTCGAGAAGACCCAGAAGGGTCTGGTTGCCGTTGCATTCAAGCGCGTAAACCTCAACGAGGACTAATCACCCAAGCTTAGTCATAACAACCATCCATAACTCACCGGGGCGCGGCCACAAGCCGCGCCCCGGTTATTTTTGGCCCCCGCCGGGGGGGACCCGGTTGCTGCCTTTGGTTTCGGTTTCTTCTTCTTCAGCGCATGCTTTCTGTTTCATGGGCTGCTTTCTGTTTCAGTTATCGGCCAAGCTTGGCCGATAACCAGACAGGCATTGTGCAGCGGGCCGGCTGGCGGTGATAAGGGTGGGCGTTGCAGGGGGCCACGGGGTGCGGTTTCGGGCACGGCTCAGTCGTCGCGGTCAGCGAAGAAGAGCGGTATGTTGGCCAGGAAGATGTCAGGGGCGTCAAGTACCGGACGGCAGGCGATGAGGTCGCCGAGCTTTATGTCGCCGATCACATAGTTGCTTGTTTCCGAGGTATATTGCTCATGGATCTTCGTGAAGGGGAGCAGCTCGGGCACCGGCGATGTGGAATAGCGCACATAAACTCTTAGTGTGACGTCGGTGGTGTAGGCCGGGGTGGGGGAGTAGGCCATCTTCTTGTACTCGTAACGGTAGTCGTGACGGCGCGCCATGACGTCGCTGAGTATGGATGATGCCGTGGGTAACCCTCCGGCACCTTTGCCGAACATGAACTGACGGTCATAGCACTCGCCGCGTATCACCACACCATTGTACTCGTTGTCTACGCTATATATATATTTTGACCGAGCCACGAACTCGGGCATCACGAACATGGTGAAACTTTCGGGGCTCACCTTCACTACCTGCGCCACAAGCTTGATTTTCACGCGTTTCTCGCGGGCGTAGCGTATGTCACTTTCGTGAATGGTGGATATGCCGTAGGTGAAGATCTTTTCGGGGGGCACGTACACGCCGAGGGCATGCACGGTGATGATTATCAGCTTGAAAAGCGAGTCGAACCCGTCGATGTCAAACGACGGGTCACTCTCGGCGAACCCGAGGCGGCGCGCGGTGTCGAGCGCCGAGGCGTATGACTCGTCATGGTCGAACACGCGCGAGAGTATATAGTTGGTGGAACCGTTGAGGATTCCCTTCACCTCAAGCAGCAAGTCGTTGTCATAATACTCCTCAAGGTTGCGGATCACCGGAATCGAGCCGCACGACGAGGCGTCGTACAGCAGTGCCGTGTCGTGGCGCCTCTGCAGCTCGATAAGCTCGGGCAGGTGACGGGCAATCATGGCTTTCGATCCGGAAACCACCGGTATCCCTTTGCGCAGGGCGCGGGTGACGATGTCGTATGACGCCGCCGGGTTGTCGACGACCTCTACTATGAGGTCTATCTCGGGGTCGTCGAGTATGTCTTCGGCGCACTCGGTCAACATGCCCGGCGGGGTGGCCACGGGCCGTGGCTTGGATGCGTCGCGCACGCAGATGCGTTTCACGGCGGCATGCGCGTTCGTGGCGTGTGATATTACCTGATAGACCCCCTGGCCGACTGTGCCGAACCCGAAGAGTCCTATGTTGAGTGTCTTGTTCATCAGCTGTTTATGAATGGTGTCAGCACGCGGTTCAGCTGGTCATGTTCGACAAGGAAACCGTCGTGCCCGAAAGGTGAGTCTATCTGGGCGTATCGTGCGCCGGGGATGCGTGCCGCCAGTGACCGCATGTCGCCGGGCGGGAAGACGATGTCGGTTGAGATGCCCACTACTATCGTGTCGGCCTTTATCGAGGCGAGTGCGGCGTCGGTGCCACCTCGGTCGCGGCCTATGTCGTGTGTATCGAACGAGTCGAGAATCGACATATATGAATAAACATTGTAGCGGCGGCAAAGTTTCTCGCCCTGGTAGCGCTGATACGAGCATGCGCGGTGCGCGCAGTGTGGCGTGGTCATGGGCGTGTCGGCCTGGGTGGCGTTGTAGCCCCCTGCTCCGCGGTAGGTGAGCAGACCGATGGCACGGGCCGCGGCCATACCGGCCATGCCGGCGTCGGGGCGCGGTTCGCCGAAAGTGGCGTCGGCGCGGATTGCCATACGCTGGCTTTCGTTGATTGCTATGGTCCAGGGGCTTGCCACGGCGTCGGTGGCGATGAGGATGAGTTTGTCGAACCTGTCAGGTTCGGCGGCAATCCATTCCAGGGCCTGGAAACCGCCGACCGAACTACCCACCAAGGCGTGGATGCGCCCTATGCCGAGATGCCGCGCAAGCAGCCGGTGTGCCCGGGCCATGTCGCGCATGCTCACCGGGGGAAAATCGGCGTAATAGGGCTGGCCGGTGGCGGGATCGGCCGAGAGCGGCCCGGTGGTGCCGTAATGCGAGCCTAAGATGTTGGCGCACACCACGAACCATTTCGCGGGGTCAAGGAAACGGCCGCTCTCAACCGTGTGCGGCCACCAATCGGCCACATCGCTGTTTGCCGTGAGGGCGTGGCACACCCACACCACGTTCGAACCGTCGGGCGCGGGGGTGCCGTAGGTATGGTAGGCGATGGTGAGAGCGTCGAGACGCCTGCCTGATTCGAGGGTGAAACCATCAGGGTGGTGATAGTACCTGGTCATTGGTCAGAGGGGGTGTGTTCGGTGTCGCATACGCCGGCCTTGGCGAATGCCTGTTCAAAATCGGCTATGATGTCTTCTACATCCTCCAGTCCGAGCGAGATGCGCAGCAGGGTGGGGGTGACGCCCGCTTTCTCAAGGTCGGCGGCGCTGAGCTGTTTGTGGGTTGTGGATGCCGGGTGGGTCACCACGGTTATCGAGTCGCCGATCATGGTCATGTGCGCGGCCAGTTCAAGGGCCTCGACAAACCGTGCTGTGGTGTCGACGTCACCTTTCAGCTCTACGTTCAGCACGCCCGAGGCGCCGAAACGGAAATATCGGGCGGCGTTGGCGTGCGAGGGGTGGTCATTGAACCCCACGTAGCTCACATTCTTCACGGCAGGGCTTTCACGCAGGTATTCGGCGAGGCGCCGGGTGGCCTCAACTTGATGGCGTACCCTGAGCGACAGGGTCTCGATTCCCAACAGCATCAGATAACTGTCGAACGGCGAGGGGCAGGTGCCGAGGTCGCGCTGGCCGTCGACACGGCATTTTGCTATGAACGCCGCCGGGCCGAATGCCTCGCGCAGATTCAAACCGTGATACCCCTCAGAGGGGCCGTCGATCAGCGGGAACTTGCCGCATGACCAGTCGAAACTCCCTTTGTCGACGATTATGCCCCCCATGGCGGTGCCGTGACCGTTTATCCATTTGGTGGCCGAGTCGACCACGATGTCGGCACCCCAGTCGAACGGGTTGCAGAGGTAGCCTCCGGCGCCGAAGGTGTTGTCGACCACGAACGGCACCTGTGCCTTGCGGGCCACGGCGGCTATCCCCTCCAGGTCGGGCACGGCGCATGTGGGGTTGCCCATGCTTTCGGCGAAGATGACGCGGGTGTTGCCGTCGACGAGGGCGCCCATAGCCTCGGGCGTGGCCTCTGCTGCTATGCGCACTTCGATGCCCAGGCGCCTGAGCGTGTGGCGGAACTGGTTGTAGGTGCCTCCGTAGAGGAACGGCGAGGCGACGATGTTCTGCCCCTGCGAGGCCAGCGAGGTGAACGTGACAAGCAGGCCGGCCATGCCCGACGAGAC
>CALJBF010000313.1 GCA_938027385.1 uncultured Porphyromonadaceae bacterium
AAGCATTGAAGTACACCGTATTGGGGCTTGTGGCTCTTGTAGCGGCGGTGCTTGTGCTGGTTTATCTGCCTCCGGTGCAGGATCTGATCGTGGGGCAGGTAGTGAAGTCGGTCAACAGCAAGGGCGACATGCACATAGAGGTCAAGAGGGTACGACTCACGTTCCCGCTTGACCTGGCCGTTGATTCGCTCAGCCTGGCCACGCCCGGACTTGAGGTGCAGACGGCGCGGCTCCGCGCGGAGGTGGCTGTGACTCCGCTCTTCAGGGGTGAGATCGCCGGTCGTGACCTGTCGGCCTCAGGCGCCCGTGTGGTGATAGGTACCCCCGACTCGGCGATGTACATGACCGCCGGGGTAAAACTCGCCGCGATAAAGGATGCCGCAGTGCGTCTGGCATCGCAGGAGATTTCGGTGGGACGTCTGAACGGTTCAGGCGCCCGCGTGCGCATGTGGATGCGTCCTGACACTGTGGCGCGCCCGGTAAAGCAGGATTCCGTGCCGGTGAACTGGCATATCCATCTTGACGAGGCCGAACTGAAGAATGTCGATTTCGCCATGCAGTTTCAGCCGATGATCGACACGCTGGCATGTGTGGTTCCGCGCGCCACGCTCACCGATGCCGACGTGCGCATGGCCAACAACACCGTGTCGGTGGGCAAGCTGGCCGTCGACAGCATAGATGCCCGCTACATCTATTTCCCTCCTGAATATGTAGAAAAATATCCGCTCAAGGTCGTGGAACCGGCAGATACCGTGCCCACAGTGCCCTGGACCGTGACGGCAACCACCCTTGAGCTTACAGGCTCGCGGGCACTCTACGCCCTGCAGGGGCATCTCCCCCCTTCGGCGGCGTTCGACCCCGAGTATATCGAGGCTACCGAGATAGATATAAAGATTGACTCGCTGAGAAACCGCGGCACCGCCGTGCGTGTGCCCGTGCGCCGTATCTCGGCGCGCGAGCGCTGTGGGGTGCCGATGACATTGACAGGTCTGTTCGACATGGATTCGGTGGCCATGCGTGCCGAGAACATGCTGTTGACAACCCCGACCTCGACCGTAAAGGTCGACGGCATGATGGGGATGGCGCCGGCCGGGGAGACTGTGCCCATCGAGCGCACGCCGGTGCGCCTCGCCCTCACCGCCTCGATAAGCAACGATGACCTGCGGCGCCTCGTGCCCTATCCGATGACATCGATGGCGGCACAGCTCCCTCCGTCGTCGCCGGTAGATGCATCGGTGTCGCTGGAAGGCATGGCGGCCGAGACAATCACGCTCGACGAGTGCCTGCTGCGCATCCCGGGCTATGTCGAGGTCAAGGCCTCGGGCAAGGCAAGCAACGCCCTCGGCGGACTCGACGGCATGACCGCCGACCTCGACCTTGCGGGCACACTGCGCAATGGCAATTATTTCAAGCCGCTGTTGCTCGACGCCAAGATGGCGAAAGAGATAAACCTGCCCCCGCTGACACTTGACGGCAGCGTGAGCGTGCGCCGCGGCGTGATGAGCGGCGACCTGGAGGCGCGTACCCCCGGTGGTGACCTGGCGCTCGATGCCTCGTGGAACAACCGCGCGCAAGGTTATGACGTGAACCTTGACGCCGCCACCTTCCCGGTGCAGAGCATAATGCCCGGGCTGGGGCTGCGCGATGTCGACGCCACGGTGTCGGCCAAAGGGCAGGGGCTTGATTTCTTCAGCCCCGCCACCACGCTCGACGCCAGTGCCGACATACATCATCTTGTCTACGAGGGGCAGACCCTTGAGAACATAACGGCCGACGTGCATCTGGCCGATGGCCGGGCCACGCTTTCGGCCCTGTCGGGCAACCGTGCCGCCAATTTCACGCTTAACGCCTCGGGTAATCTCGACGGCGACCAACTGGCGTGGAGTTTCGACGGCGACGTGCGCAATCTCGACCTGAAAGCGCTGAAACTGTCGCCCGAGGTGTCGGAGGGTTCGGTGAAACTGTCGGGCGACGCCGTGCTGTCGTTCAGCCGTCCGCCGTTCGCCCCCGTCAAGGGGAAGAAACAGGCCTCTCCGCTCGACCTGCTTACCGCGCTGAAGGCAAACCTCACCGTAGGTTCTCTATACTGGCGCATGCCGGGCATGACTGTAAACGGCAACGACGTGGTGCTCGACCTTGAGGCCGATTCGGCGCAGACCCGCGCGCGGCTCACCAACCATGACCTCGACGCGCGACTCACGGCCTACGACCGGCCGGCCGACCTGTTGCCACGCCTGTCGCATGTGGGGCTGGTGATGCAGGACCAGATAAAGCACCGCGGACTCGATGCCGACACGCTACAGAAGAGTCTGCCGCAGTTTGACCTTACGCTTGCCGCCGGCACAGACAACCTGGTGTCGAACTACCTGCTTGACCTCGACGTGAAGTTCCGTGCCCTCGACATGCACTTCGCCAACGACTCGTCGCTGCACGGCGGGGGGTATGTGGCCGGCCTCACGATGGGGAAGACCACCCTCGACTCCATTTCGGTTGGCGTGCAGCAGAGGCGCCGCTACCTGGCCTACGCCATAACGATGGACAACCAACCCGGTACGCTCGACAATTTCGCATGGGTGAACGCCCGCGGCTACCTCGGCCCCGAGAATTTCGCCCTCGCGGTGAAACAGAAAGACATAAAGGGGGAGACCGGATTCTCGTTCGGCTCGCTGATAAACATGCCCGACAGCTCTACGGTCGTGCTCAGATTCGTGCCATATCACCCTGTGATCGGCTATAAGGACTGGGAGATAAACCGCGACAATTTCATAAAATACAACTTCGTCACCCGGCATCTCGACGCCGACATTGACCTGCACAACGACCTCAGCTCGGTGCAGATACTCACCGAACACAACGAGGCCGACTCGACGCAGGAGGATCTTATCGTGCGTCTGAGCGACATCCGTCTTGCCGACTGGCTGGTGATGGTGCCGTTCGCGCCGCCGATGACCGGCGACCTCTCGGCCGACATCCGCGTGGGCAGGAAAGATAACGACCTGAACGGCCGCGGCACCGTGGCGCTCAAGCAGTTCACCTACGACCGCCAGCCGGTGGGTGACTTTGATCTCGACCTCGACGTGCTCACGAATGCCTCGGGTGTGCTCAAAGCCACCACATCGCTCAAGGTCAACGGCCAGGAGGCTGTGACGGCCCAGGGCGTGCTCAATGACTCAACCGCCGTAAACCCCTTCAGCCTCGACTGCCGTGTGATCAAGTTCCCGCTCTCTGTGGCTAACGCCTTCCTTCCTGCCGGTACTGCTGTGCTCGGCGGCGTGCTTAACGGCGAGATGGATGTCACCGGACGCCTGGCGTCGCCAAGGTTCAACGGCTGGCTGGCGTTCGACTCGGCGCGCGTGACCCCCACCATGCTCGGTACGGCACTGAAATTCTCGCCCGACAGCATCGCCGTGCGCGACAACGTGATACGTTTTCGCAATTTCGGCATAACCGCCGTGAACGACAATCCGCTCACCATCGACGGCAGTGTCGACATGCAGGACCTCATCACCCCCAAGGTCGACCTTACCCTGCGCGCCCGAAACATGCAGCTTGTCGGCGGCAAGCGCCAGCGCACCGCCGATGTCTACGGCAAGGCGTTTGTGGATCTCGATGCCCGCGTCAAGGGTTCGACACGGTTCATGTCGGCCGACGCCTCGGTGACCCTGCTTGCGGGCTCAAATGTCACATACGTGATACCCACGCTTACGTCGGCCATTACAAGCCATGCCAACAGCGACATGGTGAAGTTCGTAAACTTCAACGACACCACCACAGTGGCCGAGGCCGACTCGCTTAAGGAGGGCGGGATGATGATGAACATCGACGCGCGCGTGGCCATACAGCAGGGTACCGTGATTGGCGTAGACCTCTCGACCGACGGCAAGAACCGCGTGCAGGTGCAGAGTTCCGGCAACCTCAGCTATTCGCTCGACTATATGGGCGACGAGCGCTTTACCGGGCGCCTGAACATAAACGACGGCTACGCACGCTACTCGATGCCGCCGCTGCTGTCAGAGAAAAACTTCACCTTCCAGGAGGGGAGCTACGTGTCGTTCAACGGCGACATGCTCAACCCCACGCTCAACATAAAGGCCGTGGACCAGCTCAGGGCCAACGTGACCCAGCAGGGCGCCGACTCGCGCATGGTCACTTTCGATGTGGGGCTCACAGTCACCGGCACACTCGAGAACATGAACGTGGTGTTTGACCTGTCGACCCCCGACGACCTTACCGTCGAGAACGAGCTGAAGGCCATGTCGCCCGAACAGCGCGCCAACCAGGCCATGAACATGCTGTTGTACAACGTATATTCAGGCCCCGGCACAAAAGCCAACGCCGGCAACAACCCCCTGTTCAGCCTGCTTGAGTCGCAGCTAAACAACCTTGCGGCCTCGGCGATAAAGGGTGTCGACGTGTCGTTCGGCATAAACCAGTATGACCGCACGGTCAACGGCTCCACGTCGTCGGCCATGAACTACAGCTACCGCGTGTCGAAGTCGCTGTTCGACGACCGTTTCAAGATCGTGGTCGGCGGTAACTACACCACCGATGCCGATGCCGACGAGAATTTCGCGCAGAACCTCATTGCCGACATCTCGTTCGAGTATCTGCTCAACAAGCAGGGCACCATGTATGTGCGCCTGTTCCGCCACACGGGTTACGAGTCGATACTCGAGGGTGAGGTGATACAGACCGGTGTCGGTTTCGTGTACCGCAAGAAGATAAGCCGCATCGGCGACATATTCAGATTCCTGCGGCGGCGTCACCGCGAGGCTCCGGCCATTGAACCCCTGCAGCTTGCCCCGGGCGCCACGGCTCCCGTGACACCCCCTGCGCCGGCCTCTCCGGCAGCTGTCGGCAAGGCTGACGCAATCCCCGCAAAATCAACCCAGCAACAGACAGAGAATGAAAAAGCCGACTGACATATTTGTGAGACTCGTGGCGGTGATTGCCGTCGCCGGACTGCTGTCGGCATGCTCGACCACGAAACGTATTCCCGAGGGTGAGGTGCTCTACACCGGCATAAAGAAGGTGCGCATCGAGACCCCCGACGGCTCGAAAGCACCGGAGGCGGTGGCCTCGGCCATAAACTCGGCCGTGGCGTACCCGCCGAACAACGCGCTGTTCGGCTCGTCGTCGATGAGGATTCCTTTCCCGCTCGGCCTCTGGGTCTACAACAGCGGCCCCGAACCAAAGGGGGGATTGAAAAAGTGGGTCTACAACAAACTGGTGACCCAGCCTGTGCTGGTGTCGGACGTGCGGCCTGAACTGCGCGTGAAATCGGTCGACGAGATTCTGGACAACAGCGGTTTCTTCCGCGGGCACGCCACATACAGCCTCGTGCAGGGGAAGAATCCGAAGAAAGGCTCCATAATCTACGATATTGAGACCGGGCCGGCGTATCATCTTGATTCCATAGAGTTTCTGCCCGACACCTGCATGCTGAACTACCTGATCGACTCGGTGGCACGCAAGGATCCCTACCTGAAACCGGGGATGCGCTACAGTGTCGACTCTCTGTCGGTGGCCCGCACGCGCATCACAAACGCCCTGCGTAACAGGGGATATTATTTCTTCCGTCCCGACTACATCGAGTATCTGGCCGACTCGCTGATGGCGCCCACGAAAATTGCTCTGCGCATGATGCTGGCTAACAACATTCCGGCACCGATGCTGGCGCGCTACCGCACCGGCAAGGTGACCATGTACGCCTTCCGCAACAAGGGGGGCGGCACGCCCGACACCATAGAGACCTCACGTGGCACGCTGATACAGATGAAACCGTCGCGCCTGCGCCCGCAGCTGCTGCCCGAATGCATAACCTTCCGCAAGGGGCAGTATTTCTCGGTGCGACGCATGAACTCCACCCAGACACGTCTGGCGCGCCTGGGCATCTTCAACGCCATAGACATAAACGTGGTGCCCGACACAGCAGCCAAGGATCCGACACTCGATGTGCTGGTGTCATGCACGTTCGATGTGCCTCTTGAGGCCACCATTGAGCTGAACGCCTCGTCGAAGTCTAACTCATACATCGGCCCGGGTGTGTTGTTGGGCGTCACCAACCACAACATCTTCGGGGGAGGGGAGCAGTTCGGCGTCACCCTCACCGGCAACTACGAGTGGCAGACGGGCAAGCATGCCTCATCGGTGTTCAACTCATACGAGCTGGGCATCACCACCTCGCTTGCCGTGCCGCGCATGCTGGCGCCGGGGTTCATAAAGCGGCGCAACCGCAACCTGAACTGGACCCGTTTCTCGCTGAACGCCGATGTGCTCAACCGTCCGCACTACTTCAAGATGGCGCAGTTCAACATGTCGTTCAGCTACGACTGGCAGTCGTCGCGACACTCGTCGCATACGCTCACCCCGTTCAAGCTCACCTATACGAAACTGATGAAGACCACCGAGGTCTTCGACTCCATCATAAACGTGAACCCGGCCATCGCGCTGTCGTTCCGCAGCCAGTTCATCCCCCAGCTGTCATATTCATATATGTATGATACTTCCTTCGGATCCGACAACACCCTGAACTGGCAGTTCTCGGTCACCGAGGCGGGCAACCTTTTCTGGAGCATCTACCAGCTTGCCGGTCAGCATGGCGAGAAGAAACTGTTCGGCACCCCCTTCTCGCAGTTCATAAAGGGTACGACACAGCTTGTCTACGGCCACCGTTTCCGCGGCGACAACTGGATTGTGTCGCGCGTGGCAGTCGGGGCGGCCCACGCCTACGGCAACGCCACCGAGGTGCCGTATGCCGAGCAGTTCTATGTCGGGGGCGCCAACTCTATACGCGCCTTCACCGTGCGCTCGCTCGGCCCGGGCAGCTACCGGCCGCCGAAGTCGATCCGCGATACCTATTTCGACCAGACCGGTACATTCAAGTTCGAGTTCAACGTAGAGTACCGTTTCCCCATCGTCGGCCCCCTGCACGGTGCGCTGTTTGTCGACGCCGGCAACGTCTGGTTGCTGAATAAAGACCCCCTGCGTCCCGGCGGCGAACTGAAAGCGAGCACATTCCTGAAGGATATCGCCCTCGGCACTGGTGTGGGCCTGCGTTTCGACATCGGCATGCTTGTGTTGCGCGGCGACCTCGGCGTGGGCATCCACGCCCCCTACGACACCGGCAAACGCGGCTACTACAACATGACCTCGTTCAAGAACTCGCTGGCCTTCCACCTGGCAATCGGCTACCCCTTCTGAACCGGGGTGCTTTGAGCGTGGGTTTGGGAATCGGGCCTTTAGGGTCTTTAGGGTCTTTAGGGTCTTTAGGGTCTTTAGGGTCTTTAGGGTCTTTAAGGTCTTTAGGGGCGCTAAGGACTCTAAGGACCTTAAAGACCCTAAAGACCTCACTCCCCAAAAAGGCGCACGGTTTCAAGGGGCATTTGCCCGTTTAAGAAAATTAAGTTAATTTTGCGCACTCTTTTACGGCGTCAGCCGCGAAAGAGTGCGCTTGTGTGATAAATGTTTCAAAAATGTTAAATAACATAGGCGCGGTGTTAAACCAATGGTTATAGAAGTTGTTAAAGTATCATAAATGTAATATTACCCTCATGGTATCGTCCTCCCTTAACAGGGGGCTACGTTTCATTACATTGATGCGAAATCTTAAACTTCAACCAGATATGAAAAACTGTTTTGCCACTATCTCTCGTGTGGGCGCTATCGCCCTGTTCATTACCGCGTCACTGACCGTTGCCGCCCAGGAGCCGGCGAAAAAGGTCAAGGATCACCGCACCAATCCCGATCTGTTTTTCCTGCAGGAAGGTGACGTGCCCAACTCGATGCTGCTGTTGCCCGCTCCGCCCGATGGCGCGTCAATCACGTTCCTCAACGACCAGGCCCGCTACAACTGGGGCAAGACAATGCGCAACACCCCGCGCGGCGACCAGGCTTTCAAGGATGCACATGTAGAAGGCAACGGCGTTCCCGAGGCTTTCTCTGAGGCTTTCGGCGTGGAAATCGACGAGAATACCCCCGAGATTCTGAAACTTATCGTGGGGATGCGCGAGGATGCCGGCGACCTCGGCACTCGCGAGGCCAAGAACCACTACAACCGCCAGCGTCCCTTCTCGTTCTACAACGAAGACACCTGCAACCCCGAGCAGCAGGCAGAGCTCTCGACCAACGGCTCGTATCCCTCGGGCCATACCTCGATCGGATGGGCCACAGCCCTTGTGCTGGCCGAAATCAACCCCGACCGCCAGAACGAGATTCTGAAACGCGGTTATGAGATGGGCGAGAGCCGCGTGATCTGCGGTTACCACTTCCAGAGCGATGTCGATGCCGGCCGCATTACCGGAGCCGTCACAGTGGCCCGTTTGCATGCCGACCCCGGTTTCCAGGCTCAGCTCGAGAAGGCAAAGGCCGAATTCCGCCAGCTCAAGAAAGCCGGCAAGGTAGCCAAGGGCACCCCGGTACCCACACCCACCACTACCGACTGACATCTGGAGATACGTAAGTTCAAATAATATATCTAAGGTAAAAATTCATCAGGATTATGAAGACTCTATCAATCACGATGCTGGCACTGGTGCTCGGCGCATCTGCGGCTATGGCGCAGGATGACGCGAAACCTCAGTTCAAGATCCAGCCCACCGGCCGAATCCTCATGGACGGCGCGGTATACATGGGGGGCAACGACGCCCTGCCCGACGATGACGCCGAGAGTTCAGACAAGAAATTTGTCGACGGCGGCACGATCGCCGATGTGCGTCTTGGCGCCAAGGCCTCGTACGGCAAGTGGAAGGCCAAAATCGATATAGGTTTCGCCAATGCGAAAGTCGGCCTCAAGGATATCTATCTCGAATATGATTTCAATGCTGCCAACCTGCTGAGACTCGGCTACTTCGTGCCGCAGTTCGGCCTGAACTCCGAGACCAGCTCGTCGATGAAACCCTCATACGAAGAGCCCACTTCAAACGAGTTCTTCTATGCCAACCCGCGTTATCTGGGCCTTATGTGGGTCTATGACAAGGCCAAGTTCTTTGCCGGGACAACGGTATTTCTCGAAGGCGCGGCAGCATCGAACCCCTCGAATACCCTGGGTAAGAACGGCTGGGGCGCGCAGACCCGCCTGGTATGGCGCCCGATGACCGAGGCCGGCAACGCTTTCCAGATTGGCTGGTCGTTCAACTACACGTCGCCTACGGCCTACGACCATACCGGATTCCAGTATTCGGCCAACTTCCCCACCCGCGTATCGAAAGTCACGGCTCTGCAGGCCAACATCACCGATGCCCGCGGCCTGTTCAAGATGACCCCCGAACTGCTGTTCATCCACAACAACATGGCTCTTGAGGCTCAGTATTACTACATGAATGTGGCCCGCAAGGGTGGTCTGGGCAACTACACGGCCCAGGGTGCCTACGGCATGCTGCGCTGGCTGGCCATCGGCGGCAACTACGGTTACAGCCACGCCGACTGCGGTATGGCCACCCCGGCTCCGAAGTCGCTTGAAATGGTAGTGGCCTACAATTACACCAATGCATCAGACCGCAGCGCCGGAATCTTCGGCGGTATCTCGCAGGATGCCTCGTGTACCTTCAACTATTACATCAACAAGTGGATGCTGGCCCGCCTGCGCTACTCGTACACCATGGTACGCGACCGCTACGTTGACGGCCTGGTTCCCAAACGCCACGTAAACACCATCGAGGCACGTCTGCAGATCATCTTCTGATCGAGCAACGGCTTTCGGCTGAAAGCGGGCGTCATGCGGAATTCAATCTGCATGACGCCCGTTTTTTATTCTTCTGACTGATAGAGTATTATTGCGCCGAATGTTTGCTTGATTTTGCTATTTGGGAAATAATTGGTAATTTTGGCGGAATTTTTGAAAAGCATATTTATGAAAAAAGCAATGTTGACCCTCGCAATGGGGGTGTCGGTGTTGTCTGCGGCCGCTGAAGGCTACCAGGTAAACACGTTTAGCACCAAACAGGAGGGTATGGGCCATGTCGGCGTG
>CALJBF010000314.1 GCA_938027385.1 uncultured Porphyromonadaceae bacterium
GGCTTATCTGTGCATCTTGACACAGCCTCGTTTCAAGGATTGGATGGGGCGGTTGTCAGCGGGCGAGGACCTTGGCGGTGCGGTTGCCTGAGACGCTGATGTAGATTTCGCCGGGGATGGGGTTGTCTACGCGGATGCCCTGCAGGTTGTAATAGACGGTGTTGCCGTCCGGGTTGTCTGCGCCGTCAGTGAGAATGTCGTCGATGGCGGCTTTGGCGTAGTCGGGGAGGGGAGCGGCCTCGGTGGTGTCGCGTGCCGGCTCGGTGTGTGAGCCGACGGTATAGTCGCCCCATTTGCTTTTGAGCCAGTTGATTTTGGCATTGAGATGGCCGACGGCGCGGTTGCGTGCGGCGGTCATGTCGGTGTTGTCGGCCACGGGCTGTCCACCGTCGGGCACGGGCTGGTCTTTCCAGCGGCGACGGTCGGCTTTGGCGCCCTCGCTGATGGCGTCGACATAGCTGTCGATGGCGTCGGTGAAGCCGTCATAGCGGTTCTGCATGAACCAGAGCCAGGTAGAGGTCACACGGTCGTTGAAAGTGGCGTTGCGGCGCATCGAGGGGATCCAGGTGTTGCCGTAGGGACTGTGGTCGTAGAAATAGCCGTCGGTGGGGCCGTTGAACGCGTTGCCGCAGTCCCACAGGGGCGAGAAGTGCCATTTCTGACCTTCGCCACGGTCGCGGAACAGGTAGGTCGACCCGTGGTATGCCTCAACGTGCGAGATCATCTCCTCGACGATGTAGTAGCGTGCCGCGTCATCGAGGTCGAGGTAGCTCCAGAGGCGGTCGTCGTTATCGCCCACGGCATTGTTGATTTCGGTGAACTGGTCGGTGACGAACCGTTTCTGCAGGTCGGAATATTCCTCAGGGGTATCCCACGTGACGCGCAGACGGTCGGTGTACTGCCCCGGGATGCACGAACGCTCGTCCATGCGGATCTGGTTCTCCTCGTCATAGTTGTCAAGCTCGACGAGATAGCCGCCTGACACCAGCGCGGGGTCAGAGACGTTGTCGTCAAGTTCGGTAACGGGCACACGGTCATCGCCCACGCGAATCGACTCGGTGAGGAAATAGAGTCCGCGGTAGTCGCCGTTGATCACCACTTCTATGGGCTGTTGCGTGGGCGTCCAGGGGAGGCCGATGCGCCGCCCCAGCTCGAAACCGGTGAAGTTGCGCAGATAGCCCCAGGTGTCGTCGGCATGTGCCAGGATGGCATAGTGCTTGCTCTTGGTCATGCCCAGCAGGCTCTGCTTTTTGCCGAGCTTGAGCTTGAACGGTTTCTTGGCGAAACCGATGCGGGTCCAGTTGCCGCGCGCCTTGATTTCGAGCGGGAGGGGGTCGTCGGCCGAGCCTACCGACTTTGCCCCGAGGTCGGACAGCCACTGGCAGCCGTTGAGGTCGAGCCAGTATTCCGAGTCAGAGAAATAATTCTTGTGGGCGAGGTCTTTCGAGATTACCTCGTTGTCGAGCCGCGTGTGCGTGGCGTCGGTGTAGACATTGATATACAGCACCGGCAGGGTGCCCGACAGTCCGGCGATGTCGCGGCCTCCGACGGTCATGGTCACGGGGAGCGACGGCGCGTCGGGCGTATATGTGAATGTCACGGTGACGTCGCTCAGGTTGGTGGCCGTCAGGTTGCCGCCACTCTTGAGGGCGTCGAATGTCTGTGAAGTCGTCACGGTATATTTTTCGGGTTTCGCGACCGGTGCGCCGTAGTCGAATGTGGTCCAGTTGTCGGTGGCGAACTTGAACTCGCCGTCGAGGGCGTCGACATGCAGGGTGTAGGTATTGCCCGTGCGGGTGAAACGGTACTGCGGGTTCACGGCCCAGCCGTTGCCGGTCTGGTCGCCGCGCAGGTAAATGATCGGCATGCCGTCGGCGTCGACGTTTGCATCCGCACCTTTTGCGGCAACGCAACCCAGAGCCATCGCGCCCAGGGCCACGTATCTCAGTGCTTTAAACATGGTGTTCTGTCTGGTAATTTCCGGTAAATATAAGTAAGTATTCGTATAACGAGATATCGGTAAATCTATTGCTTGCCTTTTCCTTTTTCAGTTTTAACCGCCTGTCATTGCCCCTGTTAATGATATTTTACACACAGTGTGCGAAAATTGGTTTATGTAAACCGGCGTCCTTCAGACGCTCGCGGCTATCGTATACCACTATTGGATATCGCTGTAATTCAAAACTTAATTATATTCTCTTATATTTCTAATTATTGTTGTTTGGCAGATTGAGTTAAGCGGCATTGTATTATCGCTAATGTGAAACACATACTTTCGCGTTTACAATACAGCAACTAGAGCACCTCTTCCGGATTGTGATAACTGTTTCCCATAACATGGCAACCGTCTTGATAGGAAGTCTCGGTCATGGGGGTGGCGTCTGGAGGACGCCGATTTTTTCATAACCGGGCACGCCGGAGCCCGTAGGGCGAAGGTGTGTCCGGCACAGGAACACATTCTCTACAATGGCGTCTGGAGGACGCCGATTTACACAGTTTCATCTCCGAGAATTGAACACTCAGCATCGAGTCCGGCCTCTTTGAGTATCGCCCGTAATTCATCCTCAAAAGTCATACGGGTGTGATGCACTTTCTGATTCATTATGTATTGCACACGTGCATCTATTAAGGATGCATCCACTGAAA
>CALJBF010000315.1 GCA_938027385.1 uncultured Porphyromonadaceae bacterium
CGACCTCACCGAGAAACGGATTGTGGCGCTGTATGACTTCTTCGACACCCGTGCCCCGCAGACCGACGGACTGATGGGCTACCCGATGGGTGCCACCGAACAGCTCGTGCCCAACGACAACCGCGAGCGCCGCAACCAGAACCGCCGCCTGGAAATCTACATCGTTCCCGACAGGGGGGTGATTGACCTTTCCTCGGCAAAAAACAGGAAATAAACTAACATCACATACCAAAGCCCGCGGTTACCGCGGGCAACATTTACTGACAATGGCAAAAGAACTCAAAGACCTCACCAAGCGGGCCGACAACTATTCGCAGTGGTACAACGATCTTGTTGTCAAGGCCGATCTGGCAGAGCAGTCGCCGGTGCGCGGCTGCATGATCATCAAACCCTACGGATACGCCATCTGGGAACGCATGCAGCAGACCCTCGACGGCATGTTCAAGAAATCGGGTGTGCAGAACGCATATTTTCCGTTGCTGATCCCGAAGTCGTTCCTCTGCAAAGAGGCCGAACATGTGGAGGGTTTCGCCAAAGAGTGCGCCGTGGTGACGCACTACCGCCTGAAGAACGATCCCGACGGCAACGGAGTGGTCGTTGACCCCGAGGCACGTCTTGAAGAGGAACTTATAATCCGCCCGACATCCGAGACAATCATCTGGAACACCTACCGTAACTGGATCAACTCATACCGCGATCTGCCCATCCTGTGCAACCAGTGGGCCAACGTGATGCGCTGGGAGATGCGTACCCGCATGTTCCTGCGTACCTCTGAATTCCTGTGGCAGGAGGGGCACACCGCCCACGCCACACGCGAGGAGGCCGAGGCAAAGGCAAAGGAGATGCTTGACGTCTATGCCACCTTCGCCGAGAAATATCTGGGCATCCCCGTGGTGCGCGGTGTCAAGAGTGCCAACGAGCGTTTTGCCGGCGCCATCGACACCTACACCATCGAGGCCATGATGCAGGACGGCAAGGCGCTGCAGTCGGGCACATCGCACTTCCTGGGCCAGAACTTCGCCAAGGCGTTCGACGTGACTTTCGTTAACCGCGAGAACAAGCCCGAGTATGTATGGGCCACCTCGTGGGGCGTGTCGACCCGTCTGATGGGCGCCATGATCATGTGCCACTCTGATGACAACGGTCTGGTGCTCCCCCCGCACATCGCCCCGATACATGTGGTGATTGTGCCCATCTACAAGAACGACGAGCAGCGCGCCGCAATCTCTGAGCGCGTGGCCCCGATTGTGGAGAAACTCACCTCGATGGGTATCCGCGTGAAGTATGACGACGCCGACAACCGTCGCCCCGGATTCAAGTTCGCAGACTATGAGCTGAAAGGTGTGCCCGTGCGTCTGGCCATCGGTGCCCGCGATCTTGAGAACGGCACCGTAGAGCTGATGCGTCGCGATACGCTTGAGAAACAGGTGGAGCCGCTTGAGGGCATCGAGGAATTCGTGGCCAACCTGCTTGAGGAGATTCAGCAGAATATCTTCGACAAGGCTCTGAAACGCCGTGTTGAAATGACCCGCGAGGTGAACTCTTACGACGAGTTCAAGACCGAGATCGAGAAAGGCGGTTTCCTGCTCTGCCACTGGGACGGTACCCCCGAGACCGAGGAGCAGATCAAGGCCGAGACCAAGGCTACCATACGTTGCCTCCCCCTCGACGCCAAGGATGAGGAGGGTGTCGACATGGTTACCGGCAAGCCCTCGAAACGCCGCGTGATCTTCGCCCGCAACTATTGATGTGAAATGATACGGATCCCGCATCGCCGGTGTGCGTGACATATCAGCGCCGCCACGATGCGGGATTCTCCTTTAAAAATATACAATCATGGAAAACCCGCAATTGCCGGTCATAGCCGTTGTGGTGCCCTGTTACAACGAAGAGCAGGCCCTGCCGTTGTCGGTGCCCCGGCTGCTTGATATTCTCGACGAAATGGCCGCCCGCGGCATAGCGTCTGACAAGAGCTATATACTGCTGTGCAACGACGGCAGCCGCGACCGCACCTGGCAGGTTATTGAGAAACTGCATGTCGCCGACAGGCGTGTCAGAGGTCTTTCTCTGGCACATAACCGCGGACACCAGTATGTGTTGCTGGCCGGTCTGATGCAGGTGCGCGGTCACTGCGATGCCGCCATATCGATTGACGCCGACCTGCAGGATGACCCGCGTGCCATGATCGCCATGGTCGAGGAGTTCCATCGCGGAGCCGAGATTGTGTATGGTGTGCGGTCGTCACGAGCCACCGACACCTGGTTCAAGCGCACCACGGCGCATGCCTTCTATTCGTTCCAGCGCACGATGGGGCTTGAGACGGTGTATGATCATGCCGATTACCGCCTGATGAGCGACCGGGCGCTCGACATGCTCGGTGCCTACGGCGAGTCGAACCTGTTTCTGCGCGGCATAGTACCGCAGATCGGTCTGAAA
>CALJBF010000316.1 GCA_938027385.1 uncultured Porphyromonadaceae bacterium
GTGGCGTGCCGGACGGCACGCCACCGAGCCTGTTTTATGTAAGAACCGGGGTTATTTGGCGGCGGCAGGGGTCTCGATTGACTTGACCTCGATGTTGAAGACGAGGGTAGAGTTGGGGCCGATCGAGGCGGGTGCCTGCAGACCGTAGGCGAGGTCGGCGGGGATGACGGCAATCATCTTGCCACCCTTGCCGAGCATGCGCAGGGCCTCACCGAAACCTTTTACTACGCCCTGGGGCGAGAAGGTGGCGTTCTCGTTCTGGTCAAATACGGTGCCGTTGACGAGTTTGCCGGTGTAGGCCACTGTCACGCGGTCACTGTCGGTAACCTTGGGACCTGTGCCCGGATCCTCGATCTTATATACGAGGCCGCTGGGGGCTTTGGTGTAGCCCTCTTTCAGCATCTTCTCGGCGTAGGCCTGGCCATCCTTGAGGTTGGCCTGGGCGGCGGGAGAGTTGGCAATCGACTCTTCCTGTTTCTTGACCATGATCTGCTGGGCCTGGCGCATGAGCGACGAATACTCGGCGTAATACTGGTCCATGCCGGTAACGGTGTCTTTCTCGAATACCTCCTGGAAGGCGGCGTAGATCTTCTCGCGGTTCACGGGGATGCCGGCGTCGTTGGTAAGACCCATCATGGGGTTCACGAGCTGCAGACCCATCGAGAGGCCTTCATAGTAGGCGAGCTTGTTGGTGTCGGCGAAGAGCACCTCCTTGAGGCCGCGCAGGAAATCTTTTTTGTCCATCTTGGCCATGCGGGCAGAGTCGCCCTGTGTGCGTGCCTGGCCGAAACCCATGGCTGACTGTGCGCCGGCGAAGTGGCCGAGAGCGGTGGCGATGGAGTCGCCGAGGGCGACATTTTCAGAACCGGCTTTGGCAGCCGAGTCTTTGCTGCCGCAAGAAATCACCGAAGCCGAGAGAGCTACGGCGGCGGCAAGCGTGAGAATGATTTTTTTCATTATTATGAAGTTTGTTTGATAGTTGTCATTGTGTCGGTTGCGAGGGCAATACCTCAAGCAGGGTCACTGTGAAGTCGAGCGCGGCGTTGGGGGGTATGACATCGGCGGCGCCCTTGTCGGCATAGCCCAGGGCGGCGGGGATGAAGATGCGGTATGTGCCGCCGGGTTTCATGAGCTGAAGACCCTCGGAGAACCCTTTCACCAGGCCGCTGACGGGGAATGTGATGGCTTTTTCGGTCTCGTCGAACACGGTGCCGTCGGCCAGGCGCCCGGTGTAGGTTACCTTGACGCGGTCGGTGGCGGCGGGAGACTGCCCCTCACCCTCGGTGAGTATCTCGAAGAGCAGACCCGAGGGGAGTTTCTGCACGCCGTCGCGGGCCGTCTGGGCATCGAGAAACGCCTGCTGCGACTCGTCGGTGAGCGGTGCCGGCGGCGGGTTGAGTATGTTCATGAACCGGTGCAGGTATGCGTCGGCGGTCTCGCCGGTGAATCCCATGGTGTCGCCGTTGAGGGCGCGTGTGACTGCGGTCACGAAGTTCTCGGGGGTGATGGGGTATCCCATCTTGCCCATGGTGGCGACGCGCTCGATCATGCCCAGCCCGGTGCGCACGCCCATGTAGTAGGCCGATTTCTGCCCGTTGATTTCGAACGCCTCTGCCACGCCGCGGGCGAACTGCGCGTTCGCCTCGGGGTCGTCGGGGTAGTTCTTGTGTATCTCGGGCAGGCAGTACGAGGCCATCACTGTGGCGAAGGCGGTGACACACGAATCGGCCTGCTCCTGTGTGTAGGGCAAGGGAGCCGTGGCCGCGGTGTCGGTCGGGTTCGTGACGTCGGCTGCGGCGGCTGTCAGGGCCGTGGCGGTGAGTATGAGTGCTATGCGTCTCACTTGCCGATTACTTTAAGCAGCTCGACGTCGAAAATCAGTGTGGAGTTTGGGCCGATGGGGCTGCCGGGAGCGCCGTTGGGGCCGTATGCCAGGTTCGAGGGGATGAACAGACGCCATTTCGCCCCGGCTTTCATAAGCTGCAGGGCCTCGACCCAGCCGGGGATTACCTGTGTGACGCCGAATGTGGCGGGGATGCCGCGGTCGACCGATGAGTCGAACACGGTACCGTCGATGAGCTTGCCGGTGTAGTGTACCTCGACCTGGTCGGTAGCCTCGGGCTGCGGGCCGTCACCCTCGGTCAGTACCTCGTACTGCAGGCCCGTGGGGGTGGTCTTCACCTCGGCGCGTTTGCCGTTCTCGGCCAGGAACGCATCGCCGGCGGCCTTGTTGGCCTCGCCGAGTTTTGCGGCCTCGGCCTGTTGTTTCTTCTCCATTTCGGCGAAGTAGTCGCGGATTACGGTCTTGGCCTCGTCGTAGGTCATTTTGGGCTGTGCGCCATAAAATACGGCGGCGACGCCGTCGGCAAAGTCCTCAACGTTGATTGAGTCGATGCCCGATGCGCGGAAATTGTTGCCCATGCTCAAGCCGAGGGCGTAGCTGATGCGGTCGAGATTCTTTTCTTCCATGATAAAACGGGGAGTTGTTAGCGATGACCCGCACCTTGCGGTGAAAGTCGTTGCAAAGTTAACTTAATTTCGTGGCGTAGTGTTAAAACAAAAGCTAAAAAATGTGATTTTGGGATGGCGGAAGGCCAAAACCACACACGTTGCCACCAATGATAACACACTTTAATATGAGAAAGGTCGGCCGCGAGTAACCGGAATTAAAAAATATGTGCTATTTTTGTGAAAAATTACACTCTGACCGATTTATGAGAACGAAATACACCCGCGTGCTGCTGAAACTGAGCGGCGAGTCGCTGATGGGCCATCAGGGTTACGGCATAGACCCTGTGCGTCTGGGCCAGTATGCCGAGCAGATCAAGGAGGCCGCACAGAGCGGCGTGCAGATCGCCATCGTCATCGGCGGCGGCAACATCTTCCGCGGCCTTCAGGGCGCGGCCAAGGGTTTCGACCGTGTGAAGGGCGACCAGATGGGGATGCTTGCCACCGTAATCAACTCGCTGGCGCTCAGCTCGGCCCTCGAGGCCATCGGTCAGCCGGCGCAGGTGCTCACCGCCATAGCCATGCACCCCATAGGCGAGCATTACTCGAAATGGCGCGCCATCGACGCCATGCGCCAGGGCAAGGTGGCCATACTGTCGTGCGGCACCGGCAATCCGTTCTTCACCACCGATACCGGCTCGGCACTGCGCGGCATCGAGGTCGAGGCCGACGTGATGCTCAAGGGCACGCGCGTCGACGGCGTCTACACCGCCGACCCCGAAAAGGACCCCACGGCCGCCAAGTTCACCGAAATCACATACGACGAGGTATATAACCGCGGCCTCAAGGTGATGGATCTCACCGCCACCGCCCTCTGCAAAGAGAACCACATGCCGATTGTGGTCTTCGACATGGATACCCCCGGCAACCTGGCCAAGGTGCTGGCCGGCGAGCCTATCGGCACTCTTGTATATCAGGAAAAATAACAACAAACACCATATCCCACCATGACAGACCCAAAGACTTATCTCGGCCCCGCCGAAGAGAAAATGGAGATGGCCGTGGCCTATCTCGACGAATCGCTGTCGCACATCCGTGCCGGCAAAGCCAATCCGAAACTGCTCGACGGCATCCGTGTGGACTACTACGGCTCGGCAGCCCCGATCTCGAACGTGGCCAACATCTCGGTGCCCGACGCCCGCACCATCGCCATCACCCCATGGGAGAAATCGATGTTCAAGGAGATCGAGCGCGCCATAATCAACTCTGAGCTGGGCATCACGCCCGAGAACAACGGCGAGGTGATACGTCTCTCAATCCCCCCTCTGACCGAGGAACGCCGCAAACAGCTCGTGAAACAGTCGAAAGGCGAGGCCGAGCAGGCCAAGGTTTCGGTGCGCAACGCACGCCGCGACGCCATCGAGGGTCTCAAGAAGGCCGTGAAACAGGGCATGCCCGAGGATGTCGAGAAAGACGCCGAGGCCCAGGCCCAGAAACTCCATGACCGTTTCCTGAAACAGATCGACGACCTTTTCGCCGCCAAGGAGAAAGAGATTCTGACCGTGTGATCTGCGTGGCCCTATGCTGTTTCACGAAACTATCTTCGGTCCGATACACTCGCGCCGGCTCGGCACGTCGTTAGGGGTG
>CALJBF010000317.1 GCA_938027385.1 uncultured Porphyromonadaceae bacterium
CACGACCACCACGGCCTCGCCCATCAGGAACGACGGCGCGCCATCCTTGCTCCAGACAGCCCAGCTGTCGGATTCGGTCGAGTTAAATGCATTGTCTGTCAAAATTTTTTCAAGCGCCCCGGCATCGGTCACTGCAGTCAGGAACACCGGACTGCCCGACGACGACCCGACCATATACACATGCTCCAGGTCGAGCGCGCCCGACTCCATGATGCCGCGCAACAGCAGAGCCTGGCTTTTCCCCCAGTTCACCACGGCGGCGGCGCCGTCAGTGAGCGTGATGCGGTTTCCGTCGGCCTTGCAGCCGGCATTCTCCATGATTTTCACCACGTTAAGCGATGCCATGACATCAGCGTCGGCAGGAATCATGGCGAGGGGTTCGTTGGATTTCTGGCACGATACCAGAGCCATTGCCCAGACGGCCAGCAGTGCACCCAGGCAAGATTTCATTATTCTCATATTATGATTATGGATTTAAATTTTCACTAAACTCACCGGATATACCGTTATAAGTATGGTTTCCAGTCAACAAAGGTATGAATTAAGGCGTTAATTTTAAGATTTAAATTGTGTTAAAAAGCACGTGATATGACAAATGTCATATTTTAAAGTTTTGATTATCCGTAATTTTGTGCCCGAATACGTGAAATGTGGCCTTACGGCGCATTATCAGGAACAAGAATAAGTATCAAACATCATAAAAATTGCAGTTAAATCCATGACAACGAAGAAAAGCATCAGGCTCGACATGTCGCTGGCTATTGCCGGCGCTCTCGCAGCCGCAACAGCACTTTCGTCGTGTGGCGGCAGCGGAGACCCCCGCGCAGCGCTGGCAGCCGCCCAGAACGCAACTCCGGAAGTGGAGGTGCTCACCGTAGCCCCCGGTTCGTCAGACCTCAACCACACCTATCCCACCACCATCAAAGGCAAGACCGACATCGACATCCGTCCGCTCGTGACCGGTTTCGTCACCAAGGTGCATGTGCAGGAGGGTGACCATGTACGCAAGGGCCAGACACTGTTCACACTCGACCAGGTGCAGTACCAGGCCGCCGTGTCGCAGGCCGAGGCCGCGGTCAATTCGGCAAAGATCGCCGTCGACAACGCACGCCTGCAGGTGAACAACCAGCGCCAGCTCTTCGAGAAGAACATCATCAGCGACTATACATACACCGTAGCCAAGAACCAGCTCGCCACAGCCGAGGCAAGCCTGGCAAACGCCAACGCCGCGCTGACAACAGCCCGCAAGAACCTCAGCTACACTGTGGTGACCGCCCCCTCTGACGGTGTGATCGGCTCGATTCCCAACAAGGAGGGAACCCTGGCATCACCCTCGATGCAGATACCTCTGACCACCGTATCAGACAACTCGGAGGTGTACGCATACTTCTCGCTCAACGAGAAAGACATGCTTGAGCTTACCGACGGTGGCACCCGCTCGCTGGCATCGGCCATCGCCGGCATGCCCGCCGTAAAACTCCAGCTTGCCGACGGCACCATCTACGGCCCCGAAGGCAAAGTAGCCACCGTATCGGGCATCATCGACCAGAGCACCGGCGCCTCGAACGTGCGCGCACGTTTCGCCAACCCCTCGGGCGTGCTCCGCTCGGGTTCGACAGGCACCATCCTCATCCCCTCGCGTCAGGACAACGTGATCATCGTGCCCCAGAAGGCAACCTACGAGGTGCAGGACAAGCGTTTCGTCTACGCCCTCAACGACTCGAACAAGACCGTGCCTGTGGCCATCACCGTGGGCGCGCTCGACAACGGCAAGGACTTCGTAGTCACCTCGGGTCTCCAGCCCGGCCAGCGTATCGTAGTGGAGGGTGTCGGCAGCAAGATCAACCAGGCCGGCATGCAGGTGAAACCCAAGGCCGCCACTGCCGCCACCGAGGCACCCAAAGCCGCCGAAGACGCCAAATAAACCGATTCACATCACTGATTACCAATACATTCCCCTGCAGGGGAATCATCACACACAGGTAACAAAGCAATGAAATTAGACACTTTCATCAACCGCCCGGTGCTCTCGACGGTGATTTCGATATTCATCGTGCTGTTGGGTCTGATCGGTCTGTCGTCACTGCCTATCACGCAGTACCCCGACATCGCTCCCCCGACAATCTCCGTGAGCACCACCTATAACGGCGCCAACGCCCAGGCCGTGCTGAACTCGGTCATCGCACCCCTTGAGGAGTCGATTAACGGCGCCGAGGGCATGACATACATCGAGTCGACAGCAACAAACACCGGCTCGGCTACAATCAACGTGCACTTCGAGCAGGGTTTTGACCCTGACATGGCCGCCGTCGACGTGCAGAACCGCGTGGCCAAGGCACAGAACCTGCTCCCCGCCGAGGTAACCCAGGTGGGCGTGCTCACACAGAAACGCCAGTCGTCGATGCTCGTCGGCGTGGCCGTTTACTCGGATGTGCCCGAATACGACAACGAGTTCATCGACAACTACATGAAGATCAACGTCATCCCCGTGCTCCAGCGTGTGAAGGGCGTGGGCGACGTCATGTCGTTCGGCGGTGACTACTCTATGCGTATCTGGATCAAACCCGAGGTTATGGCCCAGTACGGCCTGACCCCCAGTGACGTGGCCGCCGCACTGCGCGACCAGAACGTCGAGGCCGCCCCCGGCTCGTTCGGCGCACAGGGCGACCAGTCGTTCCAGTACACCATGAAATACCGCGGCCGCTACATGACCCCCGAGGAGTTCGAGAACATCGTCATCAAGGCCACCTCGACCGGCGACGTGCTCTATCTCAAGGATGTGGCCGACGTAGAGCTGGGCAAGGTGACATACGACTACGCCTCGTCGCTCAACGGACACCCCTCGTCAATGGCCATCGTGTTCCAGACAGCAGGCTCAAATGCCACCGAGATCATCAACGAGTGTCTGGCTCAGGTAGAGGTGATGAAGAAAGACCTCCCCGCCGGTCTGCACTTCGCCATCCCGATGAACAACAACGACTTCCTCTACGCCTCGATCCACAAGGTGATCGACACCCTGATAGAGGCCTTCATCCTGGTGTTCTTCGTGGTCTACATCTTCCTTCAGGACTTCCGCTCGACCCTCATCCCCGCCATAGCCATCCCCGTGGCCCTGGTGGGCACATTCTTCGCCATGAAGATGATCGGGTTCTCGATAAACCTCATCACCCTGTCGGCACTTGTGCTGGCAATCGCGATTGTGGTCGACGACGCCATTGTGGTGGTCGAGGCCGTGCATGCCAAGCTTGACGCCGGATACAAGTCGTCACGCAAGGCCTCGATCGACGCCATGAGCGAGATCGGCTCGGCCATCATCTCGATTACCCTGGTGATGATGCTGGTGTTCATCCCCGTGTCGTTCATGCCGGGCACCGCAGGTATCTTCTACCAGCAGTTCGGTCTCACCATGGCCATCGCCATCGGTTTCTCTGCCGTGAACGCCCTTACGCTGTCGCCGGCCCTCTGCGCCGTGTTCCTCAAGCCCCACAAGACCGAGGGTGAGGATCCGAAATCACTCAAGCAGCGTCTCGGCGAGGCATATTCAGCCGCCGGCGAGGCCATGGTCAAGAAAGCCAAACGCTCGTTCGGCGTAAACTTCCCCCCGATCGTGACAATGGCGTTTCTTGTGGCCACCATCACCTTCATGGTGCTTGGCTGGTTCGCTTTCGAGGATGTCGTCAAGGGCTGTCTGGCACTGGGCTGCGCCATCGTGGCCATCCTGGGCATGTTCGGCTCGCGTTTCCACCAGGCGTTCGAGAAACTGTTCGGCAAGGTGATGTCAGGCTATAACAAGCGTGTCACATTCTTCACCCGCCATAAGATTCTGTCGTTCTCGATCGTCGGCGCCGCCATCGCCATCCTGGTGTTCCTGATGAACATCACCCCCACCGGCCTTGTGCCCAACGAGGACACAGGTACGGTCTTCGTGATGGTCGACATGCCGCCTGGCACATCGCAGGAGCGCACCATCGAGGTCATGAACGAGGTCGACAAGATCCTCGCCTCGAAAGAGGCCGTGGAATACCGCCAGCAGATCGTGGGCTACTCGTTCATCGCCGGCGCAGGTCCCACATACGGTACATTCATCGTCAAGCTCAAGGACTGGTCGAAACGCGACGAGGCCACCGAAAACTCCACCGCAATCGTGATCGACATATTCAAGGAATCGGCCGCCAGGATCAAGGATGGCCGCGTGATTGCTTTCCAGCCCCCTATGATCTCGGGGTACTCGGTTACCGACGGTTTCGAGCTGAAACTCCAGGACAAGACCGGCGGCTCGGTCGAGGACTTCTTCGCCGTGACGCAGAACTTCCTGCAGAAACTGGCCGAACAGCCTGAAATCCAGAGCGCCACCACCACGTTCAACCCCAACTTCCCCCAGTACAAGATCGACATCGACGCCGCCAAGGCACAGCAGGCCGGCCTGTCGACATCGACCATCCTCTCGACCCTGCAGGGCTACTACGGCTCGATGTACGTGTCGAACTTCAACCGTTTCGGCAAAATCTACCGTGTGATGATGCAGGCTCCCCCCGAGGCCCGCGTGTCGCCCGAGACCCTCAAGTCTATCAAGGTACGCACCACCTCGGGCCAGATGGCGTCGCTCGAGAACTTCGTGACCCTCACCAAGGTCTACGGTCCCGACCTTCTGAACCGTTTCAACCTCTTCACCCCATCTCGGTAACCGGTAAC
>CALJBF010000318.1 GCA_938027385.1 uncultured Porphyromonadaceae bacterium
ACAGATAGAACAATCATCGGGCGGCAAAAAGAAAAAAGGCGCCCAGAAAAAGATGTCAATTCATGTCGACTTCACCCCTATGGTTGATATGAACATGCTTCTGATCACGTTCTTCATGCTGTGTACCACCATGATCAAGTCTCAGACCTTGAGCATCTCCCTGCCTACCAACGAAAAGGTGCAGCAGGAAGACCTGCAGAAGGCCAAGGAATCAGAAGCCGTGACACTGATCCTCGACACCACCTACGACGAGAACGGCGGTGTGAAGGACAACACAGTGTACTACTATTTCGGCCAGCCCCTCTTCGAGAAGAGCGGCGACAAGATCGTCTCGTCGTCGATCCTGGTGTCGAAATTCGAGGGTAACGTCGGCAAAGAGCTGAAAGGTATCCGCCAGATTCTCCACAAACGCAACGAGGAAGTGCTCAAGCAGGTTGAGGAGAAGAAAAACGAATGGCGCAACAAGCAGATCACCGAGGAACAGTTCCAGGAGGCTGCCAAGAAGATACGTAACAACTCTGAGCTCACCCGCCCTGTAGTGATCATCAAGCCTCTCAACAACGCCTCGTGGGAAAGCGTCATCGCCGCACTCGACGAGATGCAGATCAACCAGATCTCGCGTTACCAGATCGGTATCCCCTCTGAAGAGGATCTCGGCATGGTAGAGGCCACTCCCGAGTATCAGAAGGCTCACGCCAACGATAAGAAGTAATCAAGAGAGTTTCTATATATTTTCTAACCGATCAAAAGAAGAATCAACATGGCAAAAGATGTAGATCTCTCATCAAACGAATGGACCGACATTGTCTTTGAAGGCAAGAACAAAGAGTTCGGTGCATACCAGCTGCGCCGCCAGAGCGCGCGCCGTCACAACCGTGCGGTGTTGTTCACCATAATCGGTCTTGTGCTTGTGCTCATCGGCGGTTACTTCTGGGGAATGTATTCAGACTTCCGCCGTGCCCAGTACGAGGCACAGCTCCAGGCCCAGCTCGAGCAGCAGCTCGCCCAGCTGGCTGAGGAGGCAGAGGCTGAAGAGCCCGAGGAGGAACAGCAGGCCGTGCAGGAGCCCGAGCCCGAGCAGGCAACTCCCGAAGAAATCCTCAACACTATTAAGGATACCCAGATCGCTGTGGTAGCCGACAACGAGGTGCAGGAGGATATCACCTCGAAAGACGAGGTGCAGGAGTCGACCGCTGCTGCCGGTGCAACAACATTTGACCAAGGTACCGATGACCTCAACGTTGTGCGCGAACACAAAGAGGAGGTTATCGTTGAGGAGAAGAAACCCGAACCCAAGAAAGAGGAAATCTTCACCGCGGTTGAGCAGATGCCTCAGTTCCCCGGTGGTGACGCCGAGCTTTACAAGTGGATCGCCTCTCACCTCAAATACCCCCAGATGGCCGCTGAAAACAATATCCAGGGCCGTGTGACAGTACGTTTCGTCGTGAAGGAAGACGGCTCTATCGGCCGTGTGGAGGTGCTCCGCGGCAAGGACCCCGATCTTGACCGAGAGGCCCAGCGCGTCGTGAAGGCTCTGCCGAAATTCATTCCCGGCAAGATGAACGGCCGTGCGGTACAGGTATGGTACACGCTGCCTATCAACTTCAAGCTCCAGCAGTAATACCCGCAAACCCGATACAGGCAGGGGGGCACCAGACGGCGCCCCCCTGCTGTTTTTTGCCCCGGGGCCAGTGGTTTAATGTGGCGTAGGTAACCTATGTGATTTATGTAACGTATGTGATTTATGTAACGTATGTGATGTATGTGGCTTATGTGACGTATGTGACGTATATGGCGTATGTGGCTTATGTGGGTTGGGGGCTGATGCTGCTGGCGGCACATAAGTAACATAAGTAACATACGTTACATAAATCACATAAGCCACATAAATCACATAAGCCACATACGTTACATACGTCACATAAGTTACATAAATCACATGCCCCACAGAAACTTGTGCGCTAACAAAAGACTGCAAACGATTGTTAATCATATAAACAAACGGTTACGCATGAAAGCTATCAGAAATTTGGTTGCCGCCGCGGCAATACTTACGGCTGCCACGGCATCGGCTCAGTGGTATCAGGCGGTGAGCCAGATACCGTCGTTGATACAGCCTGCACTGTCGGGATCACTCAGTTACAAGGGGTTTGTAGAGACCGGCTTTACCGGCGGTTTCGGAAATGACTGGAAAGCGAATATCCTCAGCATCTCCACATCGCAGGGTTTCACATATTCGTCGTGGTTCTTTATGGGCGCCGGCATAGGGGCTGACATCCTGTTCCGCGGCAACGACCTCGGCGATTACGACAGCTATCCCGGCTATTATCCGCACGCGCAGAACTCGACGCGCGTGATGATGCCGGTGTTCTCTGACTTCAGGTTTACTTTCGGCGGGGGCGCCTCGGGCGCCGGGACCGGCGTGTATATCGATGTCAAGCTCGGCGCAACATTCCTGTTCGGCGATACCTACATGCAGTTCCCTAACGGCTACCTGACAGACAACACCTACTTCTATCTTAAACCGTCGGTGGGCGTGCGCATCCCCGTGGGAGCATCCCCCAGCAGCCGGCAGGCCGTGAACCTCGGCGTGACATACCAACTGATTACCGGCAACAACGGTTATGCGTGGTACGGCGGAAACTCCGTATCGATGAACTCGATCGGTGCATCGGTATCGTTCGAATGGTGACACGGCTGTCTATTTAGACGAAAAAAATGAAAAACGGGTACATCTACCCGTTTTTTTGTTTTTAACATTTGCTAAATCCCGTGAGCTTGACTAAATTTGCATGTCAGCATTAACAATTCAATCAATAATTACCTGAGGATTCTCCGGGCCTCGATTCAGCCTGACACACCGAAGTACCCGGAATCCCGCACTGCAACTGGGGCGCCACTGCGACCGGAAAGTATCCGTGTCGCCGGCAGCGACACACATGCCGACAGTCTCAGCCAGAATACCCACAGGACTATGATTCTTGACCAGAACTCGTCGCTCGCAGATCTTGTCGAGGCAAGACGGTTGTCATTACGAACGAAAAACGCATGCCGGGCCCGGGGTATCGAGACTCTTGGCCAGTTGCTCGCTGTGGATCCGGCCGAGCTTGTCACATTCAGGAATTTCGGAGCACGGTGCAGATATGAGGTCGAGACACTGCGTCGCGAGCTTGCCGAGGCGGCATCGCACGGCGAGAAAATCTATTATGGTTCTCCCTGGGATATACGTGGATTCCACTCGCCGGTCCGTGCCATAGAGCGGGCCATGTCGGTAGTGGCCGAGACACTTGACGGCACCCTCCGCGGGTCTCTACACAACATCATTTCTGATTATGAACATTTTGCCGCGATGGTCTATGGTGAGTCGGAGCACCTTTATGCCGCGGTCGGCACCGGCACGGCCTCTGACAATTATGCCCTGCGGACTGCCGTCTGCCATATTCTAAGGTCGTGGGCCGATGATTCGGCCGACCGGGCGGAGAAAGATCTTGTAGAGGCCGCGTATGACATTTTTGTCGAGCGTACACCCAAATCGTTTCTGCTCGAATCATTGACCCTGCTTGACGAGCGGTCGCAGGAGATGCTCTCTCTTAAGTTCGACCGTGCCGTAGCCACACTGTCGCCGCGTGTCAGGAATCGGCTACCTCTGCTCGGCGACTTCAGCCGGCTCGCGCCCATGATACTCGGACTTGAGCCGGTGCCTCCCGGCAACGGCGCGTTATACGGCTGGGGGAAAAAATCAGTTGATGAGCTATGCTCTTTCTTTAATAGTTACGCGCCTGTACTGCAGTATGATCTGGAGCAGCTGACCCGACCCGACGGCGCCGCATACCGGCACCGGCTCGAATCAGAGAATATCGCGGTAGAGTTCCCCTTTGCCGACGAGGCCCAGTGTGAGCGGGCGCTGCAGTTGCGTGCGTCCGCGCCGTGGCACGAGGCACTGTATCTGCTTTATCATTACATGACAGGCACGCAGATCCGCGACATCGTTTGGAAATGTGAGTTTTACGGCATAGGTGGCCAGCCGCGGCACACCCTGGGCGCCATTGCCGCCCGCGAGGGGGTGAGCCAGGAGCGCGTGCGACAGGTGTGTACGCAGCCGATGAAACTCGGCGGCGGTCTCGAACGTGCCGCGCGTGCACTGCTGGCATCGGTGCCCGGAAGGGTGGTGGTCGCCGCCGATGCCTGGGTCTCAGACGCCATGGAATGCATGGAGGGGATGATTACCCCCGGCGAGCTGTTCGGGATTATGGCGGCACTTGACGGCACTCATGCGGTTGTCGACGGCATCGGCGACGAACCCCCTTTCCTGATTGACGTGAAACTGCTTGCCTCCACCCGGCTTATCGGAAATCTGTCGGCCATAAGGCGTCATTGCGGCCTGCAAAGGCGCCGTGCGGCCGAGCTTAGGCTGGCCGAATGGCTCACCGACAGTCGTGGCGAACCACTGAGCCGTGACATCGCTCTTGAACTCGTGCCAGCCATAGAGTCGGTAATCGGGGTGCAGGCCGCTTTCAGCCGGACCTCGGATCCGCTGGTACTGATTCTTGAGCCCAATCGTGTCGACCGCATCCCCGCCATCGAGGAGATTCTGCGCCGGAAGGGGCGCCAGATGACCCTCAACGAGCTCTGGGAGGAATACAACGCCGAGTTCCCCGACGAGTCGCTGGCCGTACCTGCCTCGCTCAAGCAGTTCATCTACGCCAGCGAGCATATCGTGCCGCGCGGGCGCACCGGGCGATATGTGCTTGACGAATGGCATGAATATTTCAACGGCACCATAGTCGATTTCCTTGTAAGTGAACTGGAGGCTTCCGACGCACCCATGCCGATGGGCGAGGCCGAGAGACGCGCACGCCGTCATTTCCCCTCGACAAACGCCAACAGCATACTGCACCTTATCGATATTGACCGCGACAGGCGGGTGATCATGCTTTCCGACAACTCGCTCGGGCTTGCCGGCCGCGACTACGGCCCTGTGGGGCTGAAAGTGAAAAGGCCAATGCGGCGCCACGGGTTCGATGTGCATATCAGGCGCCTCAGGGAATTTGTGGAGGCCAACGGCATGATGCCTTCTTATTCTGACGATGAAGACCAGTCGGCGCTCAACCGGTGGATATACAATGTCACGCACGGCAATATCGCCGTCACAGATGCCCAGCGTGCCGAGCTTGAAGAGTTCATCGCCTCACATGCCCACCTGCCACGCTCGCGTCGCGATGTCGCTTTCGGCAGCAAATGCGCCATGCTCGCGGCCTGGGTGACCGCACATGGTTCTCTGCCGGCCGGGGGTGAACTGCTCACGTTCTACCGCACACACCGGGCGCAGGCCTCGTCGCTTACCGGCTACAGGGCGCAGGCATGGAGCGAAGTTGAGCAGGCTCTTGCGGCCAACGGCCAGGGTGCGTTGTGATTTCACCGGAAATTTGCTAACTTTGCAATTCCGGAACGAACATCACAGTGCCCACCCAGAACGACAAACGCATAGCCCGCAACACCATATACCTGTATGGACGCATGTTGCTCACCATCTTCATCTCGCTGTACACATGGCGGGTGGTGCTTGATGTGCTGGGCGTGCACAACTATGGCATTTATTCACTTGTGGGGGGCATCGTCATGGTCTTCGGTTTCGTCAACGGGTCAATGGCCGGGGCGTCGTCGCGGTTCCTGGCCTATGAACTCGGAGCGGGCTCGGCGTTGCGCCTCAGGCAGACATTCTCGTCGTCGATGACCGTGCACGCCGCCATCGCCCTGATACTGCTGGTTCTGGCCGAGACGCTGGGCCTGTGGTATGTGAACAATGAACTGGTCATAGCGCCGCAACGCATGTGCGCCGCCAACTGGACGTATCAGTTCGCTGTCGGGGGTATGCTGGTGCTGATACTGCAGGTGCCTTACATGGGGCTCATAATAGCCCATGAGCGCATGGGGTATTATGCAGTGGTGGCCGTGATCAACGTGCTTATGAAACTCGGCATAGCCATGCTGCTGATGTTCCGGGCCACAGCCGACAATCTGATAGTCTTTTCCGGTCTGATGTTCGTGGCGGCGCTCGCCGTAGGTTTCATGTATGCCGTATATTGCCGCATTCATTTCGCCGAGGCGAGGTGGTCGCTCGGCAATCCCCCCGAGATAATAAAGGCGTTGCTGAAATTCTGCGGCTGGAACGTGTACAGCCAGTTCTGTCTCACCCTGCGGCTGCAGGGGCTCCCCGTGATGCTCAACCGCATCGGGGGCACCGTGCTCAACGCAGCCGCCGGCCTCACCACCACGATATCAACCACCGTGACCAGTTTCGCAACCTCGGTGATCACGGCCTTCAGGCCGCAGATCGTGCAGCAGTATGCCCGCGGCGACTACAGTTACATGTCGCGCCTGCTGGTAAACTGCGCGCGGTTCAGCCTCCTTCTGGTGGGACTGATAATAGTGCCGGTGATTATCGACATGGAGTATCTGCTCGGTCTGTGGCTTGTGGAGGTGCCGCACTATACCACGGTGTTCGCTCGGCTGGCGCTTATGGCCGTGTGCGGCGAACTGCTTAACGAGGTGCTTACCATCGGCGTGCATGCCACGGGCCGCATCACGGGTCTGAGTGTAATCACTGGCACGATGTATCTTGTAGAGCTTCTGGCCATGTGGCTCATGCTGAGGCTTACCGACAATCCGCCTGTGGTGTATGCCGTGCATGTGGTGTTTATGTTCGCCATTGTGGCGTCAGACACGCTGATACTTAAACAGAAGGTCAGAGCTTTCGGCGCGCGCCGTTTCTGGTTCAGGGGGGTCATGACCCCGCTGGCCCAACTCGTGGCGTCGGGGGTGCTTACCTGGATTCCTCTGCACGCAACCGCCGGATTCATGCAGCTTGTGATGACGGTAGTGTCGTCGGCGCTGTGGACCGCCCTGCTCGGCTGGATATTCGCCATCGACAGCGAGACGCGGCGCATGATTCTGGCTCATGTCAGGAACAAGTTCCTGTCACGCTGAGCGCCGTATGTGCCCCGGCGGCATATCTGCTGCTTTCGCATCTGAACAAAACCTGTCTCATTGCCATTAACCTTAAATATGTTTGACTTTTTCCATAAACAGAAAACATCGGCCGACGCGCTGTTTTACCACACCGACATGCACTGTCATCTGGTGCCGGGCATCGATGACGGCCAGCAGGAGGCCGGAAACGCCTCGAAACTTGTGGAACGTCAGCGCGAGTGGGGCTTTACCCGTGTCTTTGCCACCCCGCATGTCACGCAGGATACTTTCGAGAACACTCCTGAAACCATCGAACCGGCATTCGAGAAACTGCGCCGCGCCGTGGCCGACCGCGGCGTAGACATAGAGCTTCATCATTCGGCCGAGTACCGTCTTGACGGCTTTTTCCAGGAACAGCTCGCCGCAGGCAATCTGCGGCCGTTCCCCAACGGCTATCTACTGGTCGAAAACTCGTTCGTGCAGGAGGCCTGGAACCTCGATGCCACACTGTTCGACCTGAAACTAAAAGGTTACAAGCCTATACTTGCCCATCCCGAACGTTACGGTTATTATTTCGCAAAGCCCGAGCGCTACCGTCAGCTGAAGGAATCGGGAACTCTTTTCCAGATTAACCTGCTGTCGCTTGCCGGCCATTACGGCAAAGGGCAACGCAAGATGGCCGAAGAGCTTATCGACAAGGGGTGGGTGGATTTCATCGGCACCGACATGCACAACGACAGCCATTGCGCCTCGATTGACGCCTACCTGCGCACCAAGGATTTCGCACGCCTTGAAAAGCGCCTCGGCGACCATCTGCTCAACGATACCGCCTTCTGACCCGGCTCCCATAACTCCCATAATTCCCATGACTCCCATAACTCCCATCAAGCAAAATGGGAATTATGGGAGTCGTGGGAAT
>CALJBF010000319.1 GCA_938027385.1 uncultured Porphyromonadaceae bacterium
GCGCTACCTCTACTCCTGATTTCCCGGCGCCCGCACGATAACAGTACCCGTTGTTTTAATGCTTTTTAACAAAAAGGCACTGAAACAATGGGTATAATTGTGTAATTTTGTTTCCCACAGCTTTTTGTAGACACAAACCCTTGCAATGAAAAAGATAAAAGCACTTTTGCTACTGGCCCTTCTCTCCCTCACTGCCACCGACGCCTGCGCCCAGTTCTGGGCAAAAGGGGGCAATGACCTCATCATGCTGCGCGACGGCTCACGGGTCGAGGCCAAGATTAACCAGATCAGCGGAAAAGTAGTAAAGTTCAAGAACGAGACATCGGGCGTGAAACTCGACGAGCTCCCCCTGACCGACATCTACATGATCAAATACGCCAAACGCGGCACGATGTTTTTCACCAAAGAGGGAAACCGCAAGACGGGCGAACAGATCGAGGCAGACTCAAAGGCCACGATGATCTATACCACCGACTACCGCGAAATTCCGGCCTATGAGCTCGAGTTCGACGTTGACAAGCTTGTGTACCGCACACAGAAGGCCACCCGCAAGAACCCCCAGCCCACACGTCATGTGATGGCTCTCTCGCAGGTGTTCATGATCATCTATCCCGACGGCACATCAGAGACAGTGACCGAACTCGACCAGCCATACATGCCGGAAAACGCCGTAAAGGCCGAAGATGCAGAAAAGGCATCGCAGGAACCGGCCGAAGAACAGCTGAAAGTCGTGTTCCACACCGTAAAGCAGGGCGACACGCTCAACTCGCTCGCCGGAGAATACGGCGTGACCGCCGACAACATCAAGGAATGGAACGAGCTTGGCGCCAAGATAAAGCCAACAACACGCCTACAGCCGGGCCAGCAGCTGATTCTATATGTAAAACCGGAGAAATAAGAGCCTCGCACACAATCACCCTCTGAAACCAAATCATTCATCATGACACTCAGAAACCTGCTGTATTGCGCTGCCGGCGCCCTGTCGATAATGCTTGCCGGATGCAACGGCGGAGCAGAAGTGGCCCGTATGGCCGACGAACGTGACTCACTGCGCCGGGTAGCCGAACTCCAGCAAATACGCCTGACCCGCATCAACGAGGTGATGAACACCCTGGGGCAGGCGCTCGACTCGGTGCAACAGCAGGAGAACTTGCTGTTTCTAAACCCCTCGGGTGAAGGCACGGCGTCGCGGGCCGACGCGCTCAACAACCTGAAACGGTTCGAGACCGTGCTCCGCGCACAGCAGAAACATATTGCCGACCTTGAGCAACAGCTTGCCGAACAGAAAAAGGACGACCCGCGGGTCGAGGCCAATCCGCAGGCCGAAACCCTCATCGCAAACCTGAAGGAACAGCTCGCAAAAAAAGACGAGCTCATAGCCGACCTGCGCGCCCAGCTTGAGACAAAAGACCTCGACATAAACAAGCTGCGCATGACCGTGGCCTCGCAGCAATCGCAGATCACACAGCTCGGCGAGGCAAACCAACGGTACAGCGACGCATTGATACGCTCGACCGACATGGCCAACCAGGGGTTCATGGCCATGGGCACCAAAAAGGAGCTTGAGGCCATGGGGATAATCAAGAAAGGGAAAATACAGACGCGCGACGCTCTTGACCGCAAGAAATTCAGGCAGATCGACATACGCCGTTTCACCGAAATATCTTTCGAGGCAAAGAAACCGAAGATAATCACAGCCGCGCCACAGTCGAGCTATGAGCTTACCACCAACGGCAACGGCACATTCACCCTGCACATAACCAATCCCGCCGACTTCTGGTCGATTTCAAATTTCCTTGTAATACAGACACGCTGACCCGATGAAACACGCCAGATTCAAAACCGCTCTCCTCGCGGCGTTCGCCATCGCGGCCACCGGCATATCGGCGCGCACATATGTAGTTGAACGCGGCGACACATGGGAACTCATAGCACGCAAATGGGGTGTGCATACCGAAGAGCTCAAGGCCGCGAACCCCGCGATGCCCGAAGTCTTCTACGGTCTTGAGATCAACCTGCCCGACAACAGTGCCCCCTCTCAGGTATCGAACAGCACCATCGCCCTCTATGAACGCGAGGACAGGCAACTCGCCGCCGCCGAGAAAGCTCTGGCAGAAGGGCGCTATGCAGCCGCACGCAGTGCATTGTCATCGGCAATGAGCCGCCGCGGCCACACCACATCGCGCCTGGCATACATGTACGCCAGAAGTTGCGAGGGTACACAGAACTACATGGAGGCTCTCGAGAATTACGGGAAAGCAATCAGTCTGTTCAACGACGGTGACTGGACCATGACCGGCGAACAGGTGTCGTCGGTCGAGGCCGACCGTGACCGCGTCTATCCGCTTGCCGAGAAGGAATATCAGGAAAAACTGCGCCGCGAGGCCGAAGAAAAGCGGCAGGCCGAAATCCGTCGGCAACGGCGCGCCGAGGAGGCCGCCCGCGAAGAGGCACGCAAACGCGAGCGCCGCGCGGCGTGGGGCAGTTTCGGTCAGGCGCTGCTGGGGGCCATAGGCAATGCCGCCATGGGCGCATCAGGCGGCTGGGGCATGCCCGCCATGGGCGCGATGCCCGCATGGGGTACGCCGGTGCCGTCGTTCGGCGGCGGAGGGGCAGCCTCGCCCATACTAAACCCGCAGCTGGCGGCAGCCGGTGTGACACTGCCCCCTTCGCTTGACTTCACGAAATGGGATCCGGCCATGTTCCAGATGCAGGTCACTTATGACCAGGCAGGTACGCCGATGTTCTCTTCGCCAGGACTGGCGGCGTGGCAGATGCAGTCGGCAGCCGAAGTCGGCAGCTATGCCGCCGCTGTTGGCGCGCAAGTGGGTGGTGCGCAGGGCGCCTACCTGCAGAATCTCGCCTCATCGCACATCACGCACTCTGCCGAGCAGGCACAATGGACAGCCACTCCCCATTATGCCCCCACACAGGAAGATATAGACCGCCAGAGGGAAATCACGGCACAGTCGCACCGCGATTTCCGAGAATCGCTCACCTCGGCACACGACAACCTCGAAAACATCAAGGAATACAACCGGCTCAAATACGGTACCGGCCCATCTTCGAGCAGCGCAACCACAACCACAACCGACAGAACCGGCAATCAATCTTCTTCCACCGTCAAAGCCACCTCCCGGCCGGCCACGTCCCGATCTACTTCCGGGAGTGCCACACCGATACAGGGCACCCCAATCCGCACAACCACAGACCGGACAGATCAGGAAGAAGAGGAACACTACGATGCCCATCAGCAAAATAAAAACGGTAATCTCAATACCTCATCAGACTCATACGACTACAAAAAGCGCGTGACGCTTTACAAACAGGACGGCAGTAAATACCGTTCGTTCAAGACAAACATCGAGCTTTATAAGAAAGGTGCGACATACTTCATAAAGATCGGCAACACCTTCTATCCGGCCGACGGCGTATATACTCGCGCCGGTTTCAACATGCGCATCGTCTACGGCGGAAACGGCCTCTTCTTCCACCTCTGACGATTTCATACCCATATATAACAGTATATTCAAAAACGGCACGTGTGGCTCGGAAATAGAGCTGCACATGCCGTTTTATCAGTAGTGTTATCAATATTTTTTGTAATTTTGCGGGCATAATATGACTCTATTATAGAGTTGATTAAATTTGCGGAATTCAAAAATGAAGATACTGATAACCGGCGTACACGGATTTGTCGGCTCAAATCTGGTGAAGGCACTAAAAGACAGGCACGAGATATACGGGCTCGACATCGTGGCGCCCGAACGCGATGGCGTGGTCAGGACTTTCGGCTGGGACGCCGTCGACAAAGGCACGCTGCCACAGGTAGACGCCATAATCCATCTGGCCGGGAAAGCACATGACACCTCGGGGAAAGACCCTGCCGACGCATATTTCAAGATAAACACAGGTCTGACCGTCAAGATCTACGACTGGTTTCTCAACCATTCAGAGACAGGCTGTTTCATATTCTTCAGCACCATAAAGGCGACATGCGACAAACTCTCTGATAGAGTTCTTACAGAGGAGGTGATACCCGCTCCGGTCGGCCCTTACGGAGAAAGCAAGATCAAAGCCGAGGAATATATCCTCGCCCATCCGGCAGCTGACAGAAAAGTCATCATCCTGCGCCCCTGCATGATACACGGCCCCGGCAACAAGGGGAACCTCAACCTGCTCTACAAACTTGTATCGACCGGCATGCCATGGCCCCTGTCGCGGTTCGACAACAGGCGCACGTTTACCTCGGTCGACAACCTCTCGTTTGTCATCGACGGTCTGCTCACACGCCCTGTAGAATCCGGCATATACCATATGGCCGATGACGAGGCTCTCTCGACAAACCGCCTGGTAGAACTGATATGCCGTGCCACCGGACGGTCCTACCGCCGTATGGGTCTTCCTGCCGGAATGGTCAGGTGCCTGTGCCGTGTGGGCGATGCCCTGCATCTGCCGGTAAATTCATTCCGTCTCGACAAGCTCACTGAGAATTACGTTGTTTCGAACGCCAAAATCAAGAAGGCACTCGGCATAGACCGTATGCCGGTCAGGGCCGAAGACGGCATTCTTAAAACCATAAGGAGTTTCAACGTCCGATGAGCCCGATGATGACAATACTGTTCTATGCGGCAGCGACCATACTGCTGTTCGCTTTTGAAGAGGGATATTTCGCCATAGCACGCCGCTACGGCATAGTCGACAAACCCAATGCCCGCTCCTCGCACTCGCGTGTGACCCTGCGCGGCGGCGGCGTGATTTTCTATATCGCGGCGCTTATGTATTTCGTGGTATCCGACTTCAGCTATCCGCTCTTTATGGCCGGACTCACCATTGTTGCTGTGATCAGTTTTATCGACGATATCCATTCGGTCGCCAACCGGTTGCGTGCATTACTGCAATTTGCTGCGCTGGCGCTGATGTTCTGGCAGCTTGGCATGACGGGCGACTTACCCTGGTGGGGTGTCATCATCGGCCTGGTCGTGGCAACCGGCATTGTCAACGCCTACAATTTCATGGACGGCATAAACGGCATCACCGGCATGTATTCACTGGCCATACTGGTGCCCGTATGGGTCGAGAACCGCACGCTCGGATTCGTCGACCCGCGTCTGATTGTACTTTCGGCCATAGGCGTGGGGGTGTTCCTGTTCTACAACTTCCGCAACCGGGCGCGCTGTTTTGCCGGTGACGTGGGTTCGGTATCGATAGCCTACATCATGCTCTTCCTTGTAGGAGCGCTGGTCGTGGCCACCGGACAGCTCTACTACCTGCTGTTTTTCGCCGTCTACGGTGCCGACTCCATACTCACAATCGTACACCGCATGATGCTGCACGAGAACATATTCAAGCCGCACCGCAAACATGCCTATCAGCTCCTGGCAAATGAGCTGCATTGGTCGCACCGTTCGGTGTCGGCGCTCTATGGCGCACTTCAGCTGGCAATATCATTCGGACTGATATACTGGCCCGGCAACCGGTGGCTCTATTTCTGCGGCGTGATTGCGCTGTTGCTTGCGACATATGTGATTTTCAAACGCAAATATTACCATCTGCATGCCGAATACCAGGTACGGCAGGCGGCATCGGCTCACTGAAGATTTCCGGCTTATGAAGATTTTTGACGAAAGTTTTTTCAGCGCACTGCTCGCACAGGCCGCAGAATCGCCACGCCTCAGGCAGAACCATAACCTGCATGATTCGTTTGACGACCCGGTGCAGAGGATGTTCAACGCTCTTCAGCCCGGCACGGTGATACCAATCCACCGGCGCCCAGTGGCCGAGACATACGCCGTTCTCAGCGGGCGTGCCGACCTGGTGACGTATGACGACAACGGCTATGAGACAGCCCGTGTGGCCATGGGACCTGCCGCAGGTGTGACCGTCTGCCAGACCGACCCTGGCAGCTGGCACTCGATGGAGGTCATAGAACCCACAATACTGCTTGAAGTGAAACCGGGGCCATACCGGCCGCTCGACCCCTGCGACATACTCTCTTGATTCGGCCCCAATCCACAAAAAAACGATTAGATTATATGCCACGCGAACGCATATTGCTCTGCAAGCCTCACATGTCGGGGCGCGAAATGTCATTTATCGAGAAAGCAATGGCCGAGGACTGGGCTGTGCCGCTGGGGCCCGACGTCGATGCCTTCGAATCCGACCTCGAAAGGTTCGTCAACCGGGTGAAGGGGGAATCAGCTCCGCTTGACCGCCGTGTTGTGGCTCTTTCGTCAGGCACAGCGGCCATCCATCTGGCTCTGCTGGCGTGCGGTGTCGGCCGCGGCGACGAGGTGATGGTGCAGTCTTTCACATTCTGCGCGTCGGCCAATCCCGTGACCTACTGTGGCGCCACACCCGTGTTTGTCGACTCAGAGACCGAAACCTGGAACATCGACCCGGACCTGCTTGACACCGCCATACGCGACCGTATCGCCGTCACCGGCCGCAAGCCCAAGGCAATCGTGGTGGTAGCGCTCTACGGCATGCCCTACCGCATAGACCGCATCATGGAGATTGCCGACCGCTACGGCATACCCGTCATCGAGGACGCCGCCGAGGGGTTCGGCTCGCGTTTCGACGGCCGGATACTCGGCACATTCGGACGTTTCGGCATCATGTCATTCAACGGCAACAAGATGATCACTACTTCGGGCGGCGGGGCCCTGACTGTACCCGACGACGCCAGCCGCCGACACATAATGTGGCTGGCCACCCAGGCCCGCGAGGCATATCCCCACTATCAGCACGAGACCATCGGCTATAATTACCGCCTCTCAAACATCAGCGCCTGCATAGGGCGTGGCCAGATGACCATACTTGACGAACACCTGGCCCACCACCGCCACGTGCAGGAGATGTACCGCCATCTGCTGGCCGACATCCCCGGGCTGACACTGCACGACAACCCGTCGGTCCGCTACGACTCCAATTTCTGGCTCTGCACCGTAACGCTCGCCCCCGGATTACACATAATCGGACAGGAACGCGCCTATTCTACCGCAGTCAAAGGCGCTGTCGGGGGCGCCGCGGGTGTCACGCACACCCCCACCGCCACCACAACCGACTGCCAGCCCAACACCAACGTCGAGGCCATGCGCCTGGCACTGGACGCCGCAGGCATAGAGTCGCGCCCGCTGTGGAAACCGATGCACCGGCAGCCCGTCTTTGCCGACGCCCCTGCCTACGTCAACGGCGTGAGCGAGGCACTGTTCGCCACCGGTCTCTGCCTCCCCGCGGGGCCCTACGTAACTGACGACGACCTGCACCACATCGCCGCCACCATCCGCTCCGCCCTCGCCTGACCGGTTTACCACGGAGTTGCATATGCCGAATTTTCGATGTAAATTTGTGGACCAAAGGAGGATAACACCATGATACAGATCGGGAAATACCGGATGGGATTTGCGGCGGCATCGATGGCCGTGGTTTTCGTGGCGCTGAGCGTATGCGCCGTCGTGGCGGCATGCCGCCAGACACGCCCCGAATGGCCCGTACCGCTGTGGCAGCTCATCGTAATCAACGAATGCCTGGCCCTGCTGGTCACCCTTGTCTACGGCATCCTGGCCCATTTCGCCATCGCCCTCATCGACCGTTTCCGCAAATAACCGCACCGAATAAATACACGGTAACAGACAACAGCCCCCGCCACCTGCAACCAGGCAGATGGCGGGGGATGTTACATGCGGATGATTCAAAATCAGCGGACGGCTACCTTGTGGGTGGTGGAGCCGACGGTGACAAGGTAGATGCCGGGGGCGCCGTCAACCGAGAGGGTGCCGGGCGAAGAGACAGGGGAGGTAGGAGCCGGAGTAGCCGTGGGGACCGGGGCGGGGAACGAGGCGATGAGGCGACCGTCGAGGGTGTGGATTGTCACGGCATGCGTACCGGC
>CALJBF010000320.1 GCA_938027385.1 uncultured Porphyromonadaceae bacterium
GGGAGTTCACCGGGCGTGCCGACACCCCCGCATCGCGGATGGAATATGACTCCACCGACGGTCTATACCACAAGACGATGCTGTTGAAACAGGGTGCCTACAATTACCAGTATGTGGTCACCCCTCCGGCCGAGAACATCGAGGGCGACAAATACCAGACCGTAAACGAATATTTTCTCCGCGTATATTATCGTGTACCCGGCGAGCGCTATGACCGGTTGCTCGGCGCCTCGGCCATCTTCTCGGGCCGGTAACCGCGCTTTTAGCCGCATATCCACACAATCCCCCGCATTATGTTTCAGATACAGAACACGCTCGTGACGCTTGACATTGTGGAACGTTTTTTCTGCTGTGACCTTGAGAAATGTCTTGGCGCATGCTGTATCGAAGGTGATGCCGGCGCGCCGGTGACCGAGGCCGAGGTAGGCGAGATAAACCGCGTGTTGCCCGAGATAGAGCGCGACATGCTGCCCCGTGCCATAGAAGAGGTGCGCGACAACGGCATAGCCTACCGTGACCCCGAGGGTGAGCTTGTGACCACGCTGCTCGATGGACGCAACTGCGCATTCTCATGCTACGGCCCCGGCGGGGTGTGCCTATGTGCCATCGAGAAGGCGCGCCGCGAGGGGCGTATCGACGGGTTCCTGAAACCGATTTCGTGTTCGTTGTATCCCTTGCGTGTCACCGAATACAAGGATTTCACTGCCATCAACTATCACCGCTGGGAGATATGCCGCAGTGCCGAACAGCTCGGGCGCCGCAAGGGGATACGCCTCTACCAGTTTCTGAAAGAACCGCTCATCCGCCGTTTCGGCGCCGAATGGTACTACGAGTTGTGTGCCAACTGCGAGCTTTACCTCAAGGAATATCCCGAAGGAATAGCCCGCTGACAGAGAGGCTGAGGGATAGGGCGGCGTTGCCGTCGATTTAACATTTCAGCACTCTTTTCAGCCGAACTAAATGTTGTTTCCTGCGGTTTAACTAATATATTACAAATGTGTGACAGCACATCTCTCTCAGTCAAACCAAAATTCAACAGGAGGCATTATGAATACCAGATCAGTTTGTTCGAGATTGTTCGGCAGTGTTTACCGGTTGGGAGCACGATCGGTGGCACTTGCACGTGACCGCATCCGCATGTTGCTCGGGGCCGGGCTGATTCTTGGCGCCGTCTTTGGCGCAGGTGCCCAGGCTACCGATGCCGCGCCGGTTGTTCCCCCAGGATTCACCGGCATAGGCCCGGTGATTTCCGGTTCTGTCGATTATAAGGATATTCCTGACAAGGCCCGCAAGTTTCTTGAAAAGAACTGCGACGGTCATGCTATAGTCAAATGTGAGCATGAATATGCCGCCGACAACTATGAGATAGACCTGGCCGACGGCATAGAGATGGAGTTTGACGCCAAAGGTGAACTCAGGGATATCGAGGCTCCTGACGGATATTCGCTTTCACCCACGCTGCTGCGCGCCGTAGTGCCCGGCAAGCTTTATAATCTGCTTGTAAACAACGGATTCTCGGAAAGCGTGGAGAGTGTGAAACATCAGACCCGCGGTTACAGAATCGGCATCTCTGACCCGGTGTTCGACCAGGTGGTGTACGATAATAATTCGGGCGTACTTACCCTTGTGGTGGAAAAATAATCCCCTACCCGAGGACTGTATCTCCCGAACAATATGTTTTACAACAGAAAACGGCCTTTGAGGCCGTTTTCACCTCTTTTTTTACAATTTTTATAATCGAGATTCCGTGATGATTTCCTAACTTTGCAATGCGTTTCAGAGGAAACGGCAATCGGTGCCCGATTTCGGGCGCAGGTTAAAAAATGTCGACATAGTTGCCACAGCTTGAGGAAAATAGTGCGGTTAACTAATTTTAACCGAAATATCTTCGTCATTCCGATAGGTTGATGTAACTTTGTCATGCATTTGAGAAGTATCCCATCCGGCAGTTGTCGCCGCTTGCAACGGGAGCATCACAGATTACATCTATCAGCATGAACAATAACGACTACAAGATTACTCCGGTCGACATGCGGTTTATGGAAATGGCTGCCCGTATCGCCGAAGAGAATGTGGATCGCGGAGGCGGTCCGTTCGGAGCGGTGATTGTGAAAGACGGCGAGGTTGTGGCTACAGGAGCCAACTCGGTTACCTTGACAAATGACCCCACGGCGCATGCCGAGGTTAACGCCATCCGCCGCGCCTGCCACGATTTGCAGACATTCAGCCTCAAAGGCTGCGTCATCTACAGTTCGTGCGAGCCATGCCCGATGTGCCTTTCGGCTCTTTACTGGGCCGGTGTGAGCAGGATATTTTTCGGCAACACAAAAGAGGATGCCGACCGCATCAATTTCTCAGACGGTTTCATTTACCGTGAACTTGAGAAACCGCGTGCGCTCAGAGCACTCCCTTGCATCCACATTGAAAACTCATCGGCCATCAAGGCTTTCGAGAAGTGGGCTGCAAAAACCGACAAAACTGAATATTGATTGATTAGATATTGAATATTGGAGATTGAATTATTGACATTGCGTTGATTAGAATACTGATTGCACCTATTTTGAATTGGTACATAAACAGTAGTACAAATTATGAGAATAGGATAAGTAACGATTCTAAGAATACTGATAAGTTTGTTTCATATACAAATGCCAATAAGGAAGGAGCCGGGAACGATGTGAATCGCACCCGGTTTCGTTGTTTATAGCCCCCAGCCTCACACAACTCCCGTGACTCCCATTCTGCTTGATGGGAATAATGGGAGTCACGGGAACTATGGGAGGGCTGTCAATGACACAACCTCCCGGAGAGGTCGGAAGAGCGGGAATCAGTGATATATCCGGCCGCCGGAAGGTGTCGGCGTCAGTCGGCCGGTGTATGGGCGTTTATATATTCGGTAAGCTGGGGACGGTATGACTCCGAAACGGGGATGGTGTGTTCGCCGATGATGATGTTGCCCCGTTCGATAAGCCGTATCTTGCTGAGGTTCACTATATATGAGCGGTGCACACGCATGAACGGCGACCCTGCAAGCGTTTTTTCGAGGTTCTTGAGATTGAGCAGGCTCACGATGGCACGCGGCTCGTTATCGACATAGAATTTCACGTAGTCCTTGAGTCCTTCTATGAATAGGATGTCGTTCTTGTTGATCTGGCGCAGTTTGTATTCCGATTTCACTATAATCGGCTCATTGTCGGGGGCGGCCGAGATGGCGGGACGCGGGTTCAGACGCATTATGCGCTCTATCTCGCCGAGGAACTGCTCGTAGCTTACGGGTTTCAGCAGGTAGCCGGCAGCATTTACCTTGTAGCCGTCTATGGCATAGTCGGCGTAGGCAGTGGTGAACACTATGCGGGTTGTGGGCGGAATGAGGCGCGCGAACTCCAGGCCTGAGAGCTGGGGCATGCGGATGTCGAGAAACACCAGGTCGATTCCTCCGGACTGAATAGCGGCGAATGCATCCTGCGCCGAACTGTAGACACCTGCCAGCGATAGGTTAGGGGTCTTGTTTATGTATGACTCGATGAGCTGCGCGGCCAGGGGCTCGTCGTCAACTACACAGCATGTGATTGTATTCATGATGATTTTTCTTTGGCGTTTGAGGTGTTTATTACAAGAGCGGTGACAAACCGGTTGCCGTCGGCTCCGGCGGTGAAAGTCACGTCTTTTCCGTATATCAGGTCGAGGCGGCGCTTCAGATTCTGCAGACCTATGCCTCCGGCGGCCGGTGAGCGGTTGCCGTCGGCATCTTCTTTCGTGGTGTCGAGGGGGCACGCGGGTGCGATGCGGTTGTCGGTATGGCAGGTCACCATGCCGCCGGCGGCGGTGAGCGTGATAGTGATCGTGTCGTCGGGGCGCCCCGTGTTGCCATGCTTGAAAGCGTTCTCTACCAACGGTATGAACAGCAGGGGGGCTATCTGTGTCGATGCCATGTCGGGGTCGCACCTGCAGGTGAACCTTACCTTGTCGGGCGGCGAGAGGCGCAACTGCATCAGATCCACGTAAGTCGACACGAACCTGAATTCCTGGCTGAGGTTTACCGTGGGACGGTTGTCATACAGCACATAGCGCAACATATCGCTGAGTTCGTGCACCGCTTTCTGCGCCGTGGAGGGGTTTATGGCTATCAGGGCGTAGATAGTGTTGAGCGTGTTGAACAGAAAATGCGGGTTGAGCTGGTTCTTGAGGCTGTTGAGTTCCTGTTCGCGGCGGTCGGCGGTCATGCGGCGTGACCGTTCCTCGATGTTCTTCCAGTGTCCCGAGAGCTTGAGGGCTACGGACAGCGCTACTGAAAGCATGAGCATGACCGAATCGCGCACCATGAATTTCGTGACATGCAGCAGATGTGACGGGCGGGGAGCAGGTGTGTCCGGTGGCGGTGGCATCCGCCGGGGCGCGCGTGGTTTAAGGGTGGCCCAGTAAGGTTCAAGCCATTCGCATACGGCCCATATCAGCACCAGCGCCGCCACGAATACCAGGATGTTCCACAATACGAGGTGCATCCAGGGGCGGTGACGTTTCAGCGCCGAGGGGAGAATGATGAAATAATTCAGATAGAAAACGGCAATGTATATCGCAGACTTCGAGTAGATTCCCACCGTTATCTGCCAAGGCACCGCGAAGGGACGCCCCATCGTGGAAATCATCTCGGGAAGGATGAAGATGATGCCGATGACGATGAGGTGCGTGAGGAATGTGGTGAACCGCCGCGGACGCGCCGCAAACAGACGTCGTGATGATATGTCGCCGGTAGGGGTATGCATGATGGCAAAGGTAATGATTTATCGGGGATTGGCGTTGTGCCGAGGGAAAGAGGTGGCTGTTTTGCGAGATATTTTGTCGACCAACCGGGGTATTTCAACTTTTTTAGTTGTTGCCGGGTCAAAAAATAGGCGTAACTTTGTAGAGAAAAACAAAACGTTCACTAAAAAACAACCGTAAATTATGGCAAACTGGTTTGAATGCAAAGTGCGC
>CALJBF010000321.1 GCA_938027385.1 uncultured Porphyromonadaceae bacterium
TAAATGAGTTCATAAGTCACTGCTCAAATTTATTTTACATTAACCGGTCAGATTATTCCAATGTTTCTTCGGCGGAATTTTTGAATCTTTTTCTCTCTTCTTCAGTCGTATTGCTCGCCCCGCTCCCTCTTCATCGAGAAGAATCTTCTGAAAAAATATCACTCCAACACGCGTTAAAATAATTTCGACCAGTTACTTACGTGCTTGTTTAGACTTTATACCATGAAAAAACGTCCCGGCAAATATCTTGCCGGGACGCAGGTGTCATGACAGTCAGCCCGATTAAAGTTTGTGGGACACCGGTGTCAGCCGGAATGTGAACTTGTAGTCCCCGTAGGGGAGCCTGTACTGTTCGAGCGGAAGAGCGGCCCAGCTGTCGATACATCCAAGCCCCATCTGCACCTTGTCAAACAGAAGATTGGTGAAATCGGCATTCTCGACAAGTTCGGAATGTCTCTGTTCTTTCTCCTGACCGTCATCAAGCGACTCTATGGTGTAATTCAGCGCAGAGGCCGAGAATGGTTCGGAAGCCTCTATCTCAAGCCCGTTTCCGGCTTTGTCAAGCTGACGCCATACACGGATGTCGGTCTTGTTGCCGGTCTCCTGCGGACGGATATAAGGATAGAACTGGTCAGCGACCCTCTGGCGGTAAAGACCAAGGTCGGCAGAATTGTTGCGGTCGGCATAATTTTCCACCGGGCCGCGGCCATAGAACTCGATTCGGTCAAATTCCGCAGGCATTGGCATCTGCATTCCGAACCGATACAAGCCCGACACGTCAGCTGATGTGTCGGCCCTGAAATCCTCAGTCACCTTCACCTGACCTACATTGTTGATCACATATATCATGGTGAGTTTCCCGGAAACGTCAGGCATGTCATACTCGGCCTTGACAACCGCGAGTCTGTCGGCGTCAAGCTCTGCGGTCAACGATCTGAGATCGAACGCGGGATTCTTCCATGCGGCGAATTTTGCCGGCAGCCCGGCCCCCATGTCGTTGTCGGTGGCTGCGCGCCAGAAGTTGGGGGCGAGACGCGCTCCGTCCTCCAGGAAATCCATCCCCCCGGCTTTGTATTTCGTCATGAAACCATCCTTGCGGCTGAATTCCACGTCAAAGTCGTCTCCTTTCACGATAAGATAATTCTTATCTGTGTGTACAATCTCCGGGAGGCGCACATCGGTGTTCTTGTCGGCAACATTGACGACAACCGGTTCTGAAGGAGTGAAAGGATGTATCACGATCTGGTCTCTCGCCACTACGTGGCCAACCGGCAGCAGCCCATCCGGGCGTTTCAGCTCGTAGGCGATGTCAAGGAGCCATTCGCCACAGTCACAGACCTTGCCGAAATCGATACTGACAGTCTTTTTCTGACGTGGAGCCACATCAAGACTTTCAAGTCGGCCAGAGCGCACCGTCACCCCATCTTTCTTCAGTCCCCACACCATAGCATAGCCGGAAAGATCTCGGAAGAAATTCTCATTATAGATTTCCACCTCGCCACGAGAGAGGTCGGCCGGGGTTGTCCAGATGTTCTGATATATGCGTCCCACCTCATACATATGCGGATTCGGCACACGGTCCGGACTTACCAGACCGTTGACACAGAAATTGTTGTCACTCGCGTCATAGCGGTTGAAGTCGCCTCCATAACCGTAGATGCTCTTCCCCTCAGGAGTCTTCCACCTGATAGACTGGTCGACAAAATCCCAGATGAATCCCCCCTGCAGGTTGGGGTAGCGGCGGTAGATGTCCCAATACTCCTTGAAACCGCCTTGAGAGTTACCCATGGCATGGGCATATTCGCACTGTATGAGGGGTTTCGACTTGGAAGCATCCATGCCGTATTCCTCAACGAGATGCGGGTAATAATACATCGGGCAGAAAACATCCGTATGGTCATTCTGGGCGGCTTGCTCATATTGCACCGCACGCGAAGGATCTGCCTGCTTTATCCATCTGTAAGCGGCCTCGAAGTTCTCCCCGTCACCACCTTCGTTGCCGAGTGACCAGAAAATCACCGACGGGTGATTGAAGTTACGGCTGACATTGCGCAGGTTGCGCTCGAGATGAGCTTTCCGGTAGGCGGGATTCCTGGCCAGAGTCTTATCCCCATAACCCATTCCGTGTGACTCTATGTTAGCCTCGGCCACCACATAAAGCCCGTGCTTGTCACATAAGTCATACCATAGGGAATTGTCTGGATAATGAGATGTACGCACAGCATTTATATTGAACTCCTTCATAAGGCGAATGTCCTGCAGCATCCGTTCCGGAGAAATCACATAGCCCCCGTCAGGATCAATCTCATGGCGGTTCGCCCCTTTGAAAAGAACCGGCTGGCCATTGACCAGCACCTGACCGTGGGCAAGCTCGACCTTGCGGAATCCTACTTTCAAGGGTATGACCTCTCCCCCCTCTTTGACTGAGGCGTAGAGTGTATACAGAGCGGGGGATTCGGCCGACCATTTCTCAGGGTCGCGGACATTGATTATGGTTCTCCCTGAGTTCGCTTCCGTCCTGGCGATCTCCTTGCCGTACGCGTCGACCAGCGACAGCTCGACCGGTCGGTTCCCTTTGATTGTCAGATCCACGGCGAGCGATCCGTCTTTGTATTCCCGGTCGAGATCCGGAGTAAGACGTATATCCTCTATGCGGTTCTTTTCGCGGGCATAGAGGTAACAGTCACGGGCCACGCCGCTCAGCCGGAAGAAATCCTGGTCCTCAAGATATGAACCGTCATTCCAACGGAATACCTGAAACGCGATAAGATTGTCTTCTCCCGGCCTGAGATAGGGGGTCAGGTCAAACTCGCTCTCAAGCTTGCTGTCTTCTCCATACCCGACAAACCTGCCGTTTACCCACAGATAGATATTGGAGGCAACCGCCCCGAAATGGGCGATCACATCCTTTCCCTTCCAGGAGGCGGGGATGCGGACAGTCCTGCGGTACGACCCTACATGGTTGTTTTTCACAGGCACTTCGGGGGGATTGTTGTCAAACTGGTTTCTCCAGGCATACCCGACGTTGACATACTGAGGGTCGCCGTATCCGTTAAGCTCCCACATGGCGGGCACTTTGATGTTATCCCAGCCGCGGTCGTTGAAACCGGGTTTCCAGAAATCGACGGGACGCATGTCGGCATCGCGCACCCAGTTGAATTTCCATATCCCGTCGAGAGTCAGGAAATTATCTGACTCCTCTTTCACCCCCTTGCGGGCGGCATCCTCATCTTCATACGCGAAATATGCCGTGTGCATCGGAAGCCGGTTCACTTCATTGACATCCGGATCCTGCCATTCCTTCATCGTCTGTGAGGAAACCCCAGCAGCGAAAGACAGCAACCCGAGTGCCACGACTGATTTTCTCATGTTCATATTCAAGGTCTTATATCTGTTTGTTCACCAAATTACTACAAATATGCATCAATGATTCGACAATTAAAACACCGCGAGCCACATTTAACTTTAGTTAACCAGGCATCGGCGCCAATCTCAATATTCAATCCTAATATAACCGCTCTCCGGCACTGTGACACGCTGCACCCCTCCGGCTATTTCAGGGACGGCGGTTTCACGCCCATACACATCGTATGCCATGACCTTCCGGGGTGCGGCAGCCATGTCCAGCACCAGAGAGGGGGTGCCGGTAGCGTTGATGACATAGGTTGTCTTCCCGGATGTCTTCATCTCCGGCACACTCATGTCATTATAGACCGCCACAATCAGCTCATCGTCGCTCTCTGCCTCGATGACGGGATAACATGCCTCCGGATGATATGGGCGGAACTCTGACCTGAGCAGGGTTTCGCGGTGGGTCTGCGAGAATTCAAGCCAATGCCTTATGACCTCCAGATGACTTTCAGGCAAATCCCCGAGCATCATAGAATACTGCACGACGCCAAACAGGGCCGAAAGGATGTGGCGGGCGGCATTTTCCGGCGTCTCGGCCAGATTCCATTCCAGCATATCCGAATGTACTGCGCTACCCCCCGAGGTCAACCGCAAGTTTGCTATGCGCTGGCGGTTGCCCTGAAGGTCGGCCGGACAGTCTCCGGCACGGAACATGTTGCCATACTGACGCATGGCCGGCCCCATGTAACGCTGGCGGAATTCAAGCAGCACGTCCGGTCTGATTGCGCTCAGCCGCCGGTAAATCTCCTTCATCAGCACATCTATGGCGGCCGGGAGTGATTTGATGTCGCGTCCGGCATAATTGTCAGTCTCCGCCGGATCCCCGCTGTCGAAACTGAAACTGTCGATAAAATCGAGTTTGAATCCGTCGAGTCCGTATTCTTTCATCGCGTTCTCATACGTCGAGCAGAGGAACTCCCTGACTTCAGGAAAACGTGGATCAAGCACACAAACGTCTGCCGACTCGCTCAGATACTTCCCCTTGAACCGCCCGTAGTTGCGGCTCTTTTTCCCGACATAAGGGACAGAATACCACACCATATACTTCATGCCCATGTGCTGCACACGCTTCACATGCGAGGCGAAATCAGGGAACCGGTTGGGACTCACCTCCCAGTCGCCACAGAAAGCATATCCCCGGTTGTTGTCATCCGTCTGCCAGCCGTCATCGAGAATAATGGTCTTCATTCCCAGCCGCGATGCCTCAAGGCATTCGCGCTCCACGCCCTGTGCAGTGACATTCTGATGGAAATTATACCATGTGGAGTAAAGCGGGGCGAATGCCTCGGGCGGAGCCACGACCGGTCTCACTCCGGCTGCGGCCGTCATCCAGTCGGCGCCGTCCCTGACAGCCTCGCTCCACATCACCGGCCGGGAATCGAGCATTATCCTGGTCTCATACCGGGTCATCGGAGCCTGCGGGCCGTTGAAATAGCTGAGTTTCCCGAATATATTGCTACCTTCCTCGACCAGCCCGAACTGCGCGTCCACCTTACGCAATGGTTCGCCCGCGGTGACGGTCAGCCGGTTGCCGTTGTTGCCGTTTATAAAAGCATATATGGGCATATCGAAGGCCAGATGGCTCGTATAATAGCCCATCCAGTCGGGGCGCAGCTGACACCGGTCCATGTCGCCGGGGCGCCACAGATGATGGATGTCAAGCTGGGGCACCGACATAGACACATCAAACCTGGGCGGGAGCCGCAAGCTGTCAGAGACAAGCGTCACGGTTAGTATTTCCTTACCATCCACGGAATCCACCCTGATGCCAAACTCCCAGGCGTCAGGCTGCTGGCATGTCACGGTGATTTCTCCCGCACTTCCGGTTTTCACGCGCCATTCCCGGCCCTGCAGGCTCACAAGGCCGAATGATGCACAAATGGCCGCGGCCAATAATCTTTTCATAAAAAACAGATACTACAAGTACCGTACATTTGTATGTGCAGATGTACGGCATCGATTATGAACTAAGAGGCTGTTAAAAAAAAGCGGGGAATCCAAATCTTCTGGAGGACTCCCCGCTTTGACATTGCCGAGGTATCAGCCGGCGGCCGCTGTCACATCACGACTTTTTTGGCTTTCGGGCCTTGCCTGATGATGTATATCTGGCCGGCGGTGGGAGTTGCTACCCTGATACCCTGCAGATTGTAATATTCAATGGGGGCATCTTCCCAATCATCAAGGACCGATTCCACACCCGAGAGTATAATATGGGTGAGCGTGAAGTTGTCGGCACGGAACCATGCGCCATTCTCGGCAATGAAGTTGCCCTCCTCATCACCGCCTGCGACCCCGAGAACAAGAGGCGTGGATGGCGCGAGGTTAAACTCAACCTCGACCTTCCGGAATACTCCTTCGTTGGAATCCTCGGGAACTGTCACCCCCTGGTGGCTGTCATTGGCGAAAATGTAGACGGTGCTGTTGGCAGGAGCGGAAACCTTCACGGCAGCCACATACTTGCCTGCGGGAAGACCGTTGATTGTCTGTGAGACTGTGTGTCCCTTGGCGTCATCCCAGGTGTTGTAGAGATATTTTCCGTCGCCGCCTTCGGTTGCCTTGCCATCCTTGTTCTCCGTCACGACGGTGTCTCCGCCGGTAGCGAAAGTCCAACCCCATGAGCCAAGCTCGAAACTGGGGTTGAGTATGGCGTAAGTCATATCGGCAGGCACATTGGCCTGAGCCTTGCATGCGGCGGCAAGAGCCTCGTAGGTCATATGTACCTCCTCGGTGCCGTCGCCAGTGATCTTATGGTCTCTCCAGCGCTCCTCGACCTGGCTGTTGTCAAATCCTGTGAGGCCAAGACGGGCGGCGATGGCGTCGGCGTCAGCCATAGCCTCCTTGACATTCCTGTACATCACATCGTAGGGATTCCCGCCATTGTTTCCGATGTAGAGTAGCTCGAAGTTGTCGAAGTAAAGGACAGTCGGATTGGAGTCGGGACCCTTGACAAACTTGACCTCAAGTCGGCCGTCGGTCACATTGACCGGAACCTGCACCTTGTGACGGTCTTCGTAGACTGCCGTGCCGAAGTCGATGGCACTGAATGTCGCCCCGTCGCCAACACGGTCAAATGCCACATCAAGGCCATTGACCGTCATAGCGGGACTCGCCCCGTCGGAAACCACATATCCCGACATCACATAATCGCCCGCGGGCAGCCCCTCGGCGAGGTTGGTGATTGTGTAGGCAGTGGTTGCCCCATCATCCACCCGGTCATTGTAAGACTTGTATACACGGGTGAAACGCCAGGCGTCGTCGTCAGTGGTAGCCGAGGCCAGCTCGAACAGGGCATTCTCGCCGACGTCTGTGCGCACCCATCTGGAGTTTTCGGAGCTGTTGGGAATGATAGACGCGCCGGGAAAGAGGAATGTGGCGTTGGCAGGATTGTCGGCTCCTGCTCCGGCGAGCTGCTGAACCAGTTCCTCACGGGTGAACAGTTCCCACTGCTGTGCAGCATCACCGGCGTTGAGCGGGCAGTCGTTGATATACATGTCGCCATCCATTCCGACGGCTTTCTCCTGGCCTTCCACCATGTATTTGAACACGAACTTGCCGCTGCCGACTGTCTCGACACTCCACACACAAGACTCGCCTATGGATTTGTCAAGATAGATGTCCCTTCCCTGGAAGTAACCGGAAGGGTTGACGGCACGGAACTGGTCGGCTCCGCCGGCCACCTCGAACGTCACGGGAATGCCTGACTCACCGACAATGGCGTGAGTGCCCCACCAGCCACCCGCTGTGAGGAATTTCCCGTTAGCGACATTACGCATATAGTAGGGTGTGCCGGGAACAATCCCGGTAGCGGCGAATGCCTGAAGCCCGGCCATGCAAGACAGAAGTAAAATGCTTTTCTTCATGAATGATAGATTTATGGTTTGTACTCTTCTAATAACGCCCTCGCGTTAAACATCTACTCACCGGGCAGCCTGAAAAAACAGATTTAGAGGCTGTTTAAAAATAAATGTTAACCTTCCGGCCGAAAATTTGAGACGGATTCCGAGTTT
>CALJBF010000322.1 GCA_938027385.1 uncultured Porphyromonadaceae bacterium
GCTGTTGAGCACGCTGATGTTCATCAGTGTGCCGTCAGCCTCGTCGGGCCCGGCTTCGAAAATCGGTGCGGATTTGGCGTCGGCGATGAGGAGCACCTCGTCGGCAGCTGTGGAGCCGGCGGCTTTCTGGCGCTTCACAAGCACGAGATATTCCATGTCGGCGTCGGTGTCGAACAGATAGGGGTCGAGTGTGCTGGCGCTGATGTAGACCTGGGCATACTGCACGTTACGGCCGATGTTGAGCTCGTCTACATGATCCATCTCGCCGTCAGGCGTGATCCAGCCCACGAGTTCCACAGTATTTCCCTCGGCGTCCTCGAGATGGTCACCGAGGCTTACGGCATACATGGGGCGCCCGGCCAGGGCCACGCGGTCGAAACCGGTGGTGAGGCTGTAGCCGCCGACGGTCAGAGGAAGATCCACCACGGTCTGGCCTGTCACAAGGTCAACGATGTGGAAGAGCGTGTTGTCTTCCTTGATGAAAAGGGCCTGGGCGTTCTCGCCTTTGATGTCGGAGAGTGTGGCCATGTAGTTGGCGTTCTCGTCGATGGTGAGGGTCTTCTGGCCGTTGAGGTCATATACATAATAAGACCGCAGGGGATTGTCGAGGTCGGCCGAAGGCACGTCAAGTACGGTAACCACGAAGGCCGGGGTGCCGTCGGCCGTATAGTCGGTGAAGTTGACATCATCGGTATAGCGCAGCATGCCCACACCGTAATATTTGGCGATATTGCCATCCGAGGGCATTTCAGTGGGTATGGATACCGACCACTCCTTGTTGGTGACGGTTGAGGTCGCCGAGGGCATGGTGTAGACATCCACGGTGAGGCTGTTGTCGGGTGTTACCGAGGGCTCGGCCATCAGGTCATCCGAATTCACCCAGAATGATTTCTCATACTTGCTGAAAATCAGCGCCGGTTTGCCGTCGGCAGTGGTGCCGAGCATGAAGAACGGGGTATTGTCCTGATTGCCGGGGATGTTGTTCCACGGCAGCTCAAGCTCGAGTACGGACACCGGGCCGCCTCCGTAGCCGGCTTTCTTGTAGGTGGTGAGCTTATATTTATAGGCGTTGCTGAACTCCTCGAACGACTCGTAGTCGTCAGCCGATACGGGCTGTTCCGAATCCATCACGGTCATGAGGAAATCTTCGGAGAATTTCGAGGTAGCGTAGTTGACGGCGTCGACCACATAGCCTGAAAACTCCGTTACCACCGGTGTGTTGCCCGACTCGTCGGGGGCGGCTCCTATGGAATAGACTTTTGTGTGCGAGTTTACAGTAAATTCAGGTGTGTTGCAGAAGATGGTGACCAGCAGCTCGTAGTTGTTGTCGAAATTGAAGAATTTCTGTGAGAGGTTCATGTCAAGCTGCACGTCGGCGATGCGTGTCTCGCCTTCGGCCAGGGTGCATACATCCTTCACTTTGCCGATCTCCTGGCAGAGGTTGTCGTAGACGGTGATCTCGAACCCTGTGGTGAGTTTCTGGGTGGCCATGCCGCCGGGGAGCTCAACTTCCTCGTAGGTCTTGTTGAAGGTGGCATACCATACGTTGCCGTCGGGGGCGAGCAGCCAGGTGAAGTCTTCGCCTGCGGGGAGCACATGTGACGGATTAACGGAGGCCAGACGGGCCTCTGCGCCGTTATTGCGCACGGGGGTGCCGGAAACGCCGGGTGTGAACGAGCGCAGTTGCGGCACTCCGGCAAACTTGGCGAACCGGTCGGGCATGGTGTAGTTGCCCGCAAAAGCCGATGCACTCACAGCCATGACCGATGCGGCCACGACTGCTTTAGACAGTAGTCTTTTTCTCATTGGTTATTGTGATAGATTGTGTAAATGCAGAGGGGGTTGATTTGATTAGAGTCTGCAAATTTAGGCAATTGCCAAATAATCTACAACTTATTTAATGATTATTAGGCTTTTTGCACAAAACCGGTGCCTTGCAGACAAAATATCACGAAAACAATGGGAACAATGGGAGTTATGGGAATTTTGGGAGTAATGGGAGGGGGTGTCAGCGGAAGAATTTGGGGGTGATTCCGATGAAGATCTCGAAATTGATGCCCGGCATGGGGCGCGAGAGCACCGAGAGATATTCCTCGTCGAACAGGTTGTTGACGGCGACCTTGAGCTGAAGGTCGAGGGGCCTGAACGACAGGTTCTTCTCAAGCGAGATGTTGCTCATGAAATATGGGGGCAGATGCCCCGAGAGGGTATAGTCGTTGCTCGACATGGTGAAGCGTTCGGAATAATATGCCCATTTATAGAGGAAACTCCACGAGCGCCACGACAGCCGCCCGGTCACCGAGGCCGAATGGCGCGGCACATAGGGGAGCTGTTTCCCTACCGACTGGTCGGCGGGTGACATCTTCTCGCCTTTGTTCACCGAGGGGGTCCACGAGTATGAGCCGTTGAGGTCGATCTGCCAGTCACGCCGGGGCGCCACGGCCAGGTTGGCCTTGGCCTCGATGCCGTAGGCATGTACCTCTTTCACGTTGCGCGGCGAGAAGAATCCCTTGGTGGTGGGGAGCCAGATGATCCAGTCGTCGATGTACGAGTCGAACCACGACAGCGAGCCGTCGAGCGAGAACACGCCGGCCTTGCCGATGTCGAACGACGCGCCGCAGTCGTATGTGAAACCATGCTCGCTGCGCAGGTCGGGGTTGCCGCCGGGCAGGAAATAGAGGTCGTTGAGCGACGGGAACCGATAGTTGCGCGACACTGAGGCGCGCAGCATCACGTTGCCGGCGCGCGATATGGTGCCGTCGATGAAGAACGCCGGAATCACAGGCGCCCAGCGGGTGCCGTACATGTCTTCGCGCAGGACCACCGACATGCCCAGCCGGTCGCAGGGCTGCCATTTGGCCGACACCGACCCGGAAAGCTCGATGCGTCCCTTGTCATAACCCACCACGGCCTTGTTGCCGTCCTGCAGGATGATGTTCTTGTCCTGGCTGCGCACCAGATGCTGGTGGGCCGAGCCGTTGGCGGTGAAATACCACTGTTTCACGGGGTTGTACTCACCTTCGGCCTGCCCGTAGAAAGTGTTGACGCGCGAGCGCGACCGTGTCATCGACGACCAGTTGCCCGGGGTAATCTCGCGGCGGTAGTCGTAAGCCATCCAGGTGTGAACGTAGCCGGCGCGCAGGCCGGTCTTCCAGGTGCGGCGGTTGTGGTCCCACGAGGCCACGGCGCGCAGTGTCTGCTCACGCTGACGGTTCTCGAAGTCGGCCTCGTCGCCGTAGCCGGTGGTGAGCATGGGCAGTTCGCGGTTTGAGTTCAGATACCATGCGCTCAGCCCCATGCGGTCGCCGCGGAGGGTGTTGTAATACACCTCCTGAAGTATGTGCAGGTCTTTGTACGAGCCCGAGCGGTTGCGCTCGGTGGGGTGGTACTGGCCTATGATGTTGTGGTCGTCGTCGTAGATGTTGAGTTTTTTGTCGTGGTTCACGTACTTGAAGTCGTTGGGCGACGACGAGTAGACGGCGCGGGTCGATACCTGCCACCTGTCGCTGCCGTAGGTGAACCGCAGGAACTCGTCAAAGGTGCTGAACGAACCTATACCCTGCACATACTGCATGTTCACCCCCTCGCCGACGTCGGGGGTGGTCGACAGTTTCACCAGTCCGCCGAGGCCGCCACCGGTCTCGTTGACGCTCGACGTGCCGTGCAGCAGCGACGCGCGGTCGATGAAATAAGAGGGGATGGTCGAGAAGTCGGTCATGCCGAGCATGGGGTTGTTTATACGCATGCCGTTCCAGGTGACCTGGGTGTGGCTGGGCGACGTGCCGCGGAACGCTACGGTCGACAGTGTGGCGCGGCCGTAGCTCTTCACGAACACCGAAGAGTTGTAGGTGAGCACGTCGGCCATGGAGAGGGCGATGTTCTCTTTCAGCGCGAGCGAGTCGAACACGGTCTTCTGCACGCCGATGTCTTTCATCGGGCGGCGTCCGGTCACGGTGACTTCGCGCAGGTTGCGGCCGCGCATGGTCTGGGCACCGGCGGTCACGCCGGTGGCGAGTGCGCCGGCAAGCATTATGGCGGTCAGTGCCGCCCGTGTGGTCATCATCTTCTTCATGCGTGTGTCATTTCCAGCAGAACGCGCCGGGTATTATCCCCACATAGAACTCGTCGATCAGTTCGCCGCCGGGGGTGTAGCGGTAGATCATGCCCTGCTGCTGGTAGTCGATGGCGTCGGCAACGTAGACCTCGCCGTTGCGGGGGTTGACCGTAAGCCCGTAATATTTGGTGTTGCGGAATGCCAGGAACGGCCTGACGGGGAGGCGGTCGGCGTTGACGTCCATCTGCCAGATGTCGTTGTTGATCCAGTAGAGGGTGTCGCCGGGGCCGTTGAGCTGTACCTCAGAGGGGGCGTCGCCGAGGCGGAAACGGAACTGTTTCTCGACGGTGAACGTGGCAGGGTCGATGCGGTACAGCGAGGGGGCCTCGTAACCGTAGGGCGACCCATCGTAGCCGCCGTCGGTCACGGTCCACATCTTCATGTTGCAGTCCATCACGAGCGATGTGGGCTGTATGCCGATTTCGAGCTGGTCCACCACCCGGTCGGTCTCGGTGTCGATCTTGATAATGCGGTTCTGGTAGCTCCAGCAGTTGCAGAACACATATTTGCCGTAGCTTACCATCTGTTCGGTCGAGCCGCTCTCCGTGGTCATGCCGGGCACGGTTATGTAGCCTGTTATACAGTAGCGGCGCGGGTCGACGATGAAGATGCGGTTGTCCCATATCTGGGTGACGTATGCCTTGTCGTCGCTGACGAAATGGATGTAGCGCGGCGAGGTGAGCCCTTCGATGCGGCCGATCTCCTTGAACGTGTCGAGGTCGATGGCGAATATCACCTGCGAGTTGTTGACCACAATCCACCCCTTGTTGTCGTAGATGGTCATGGACTGTGCCACGTCGCCGAGTTTCATGCCGTTGGCGCGATAGAACACCTCGTTCTCAACATGGTTGTTGGCGGGGTCGTAGTACGACAGTGTGGCGTTTCCGTACTGGAAATTCCCCTCGTTGGTGATGAACAGCCCCTCGCCCGAGGCATTGAAATCTTCAGAAGGGCCGTATTCCCACTCCATGCACCCGGTCAGGGCCGTGGCGGCAATGAGGGCAAGCAGGGTGGCAAGGTATTTTCTCAGGGTCATGGCTGTGTATGAGTGTGACAGTCCCCTGCAGAGGCCTGCGGCACCCAATAAGCCGCGTTGACCTCTGCCGGGGACAGGGCAGATAATATTAAAGGGAACTTGTTGTTTCAGAGTGTGGTAACTGCTGTTTAAGAGTTTTTTGTTTAGGGTCTTTAGGGTCTTTAGGGTCTTTAGGGTCGTTAGGGTCGTTAAGGACTTTAAAGACTTTAAAGACCCTAAAGACCTTTAAAAACTTTAAAGACCTTACTTTTTCTTTGTCTTTGATTTTTGTGCGCTCATGGTCAGGTCAATGAACCCGCAGACCTCGGTTGAGTTCTCGCCGAGCCAGCCGGCTTTCGACTGCACGCCGGTCTGCACTTTCACGAAGTCGATGTACTGCAGGGGGATATGCTGCAGGCTCGGGTACATTGCGTTTTCGATCAGCAGACCGTTGCGCTGGCCCGAACCGTCGGTAGAGTCGCCTCCGGCCAGATTGTCAGAACCGATATTGTCGGTGTAGCCCCAGGGGAAGGCCCAGTTGTCCCAGAGTCCGGTGTCGGGATCCTGTGTGGTGCGCGCCGCAAGGCGTGTGCCCCGCAGGGTGTATGAGTCGGCCGAGATCCATGCCGGATAGTAGTAATCCTGGCGGTGGAAGGCGTTGAGATAGTCTACGGTGCCTGTCTGGCCGCGGTTGTCGGTCCACTGCACGGCCATGGCGGGGCCGGCGGGGCGGTAGTAGGTCACGGCGTAATCCTGCCAGGTGGATGCCTGGCCGGTCTCGCTGCCGCGCAGTTCATACCATTCGTCGTCGGGGAGGCCGTTGCCGTTCACGTCCTGCATCACATACACTATGCCGGGTTCGTTGCTGCCACCCTGGCCCGAGCCGGCATTGAGGAATGAGTTGCCGAGCACGGCAAAGTCGTATGCGTTGCCGTCGACGCCGAAGGCGAAATTGCCGTCGGTGCGCGGGATGCTGTGGTCGAAACCGACTATGATGTATCCGCCCCAGGCGCCGAGCGACACGTATGCACCCGATTCCAGGCGATTGGCGGCCCAGGCGTTTGCGGCCTCGGGGGTGGTCTCGGCGCCCGTCATGCCGCCGGTGCCGGTCTCGTTGATGAACTGTCCGGGGGCCGGTACCCACTCGAACACTGTAGTGGCCGTGGCTTTGCTTGAGCCGGTGGCGCGCCGGAACCGCGAGGCCTCGTCACCCTCGACACATACCACCTCGACCGAGGCCGTGGCGGTGCCGTTCACCAGGATTGACACCAGGTAGGTGCCCGGTTTTTCGGGGGTGAAGACGAATGTGCTCTCGCTGCATCCGGCATCGCGGCCGTCGACACTCCAGGAATAGCTTGTGGCCGTGGCGCCGCTGATGAAGGGCGTGAGGTACACCGGGCGCCCGGCAAAGGTATAGCGGGTGGTCGAAGTCTGCATGAGCGACGGGGTGGGGAACTCTATCACGAACGGCAGATGTTCAAGAACCTTCACCTTTATCAGACGCGAGTCCGAGCCGTCGGTGTTCGAGGCGGTGACCACCACATCGTAGTCGCCGACGCTCTCGGCGCGGAAGGTGTATTGCGGCTCGTCTGAGACGACGCGGCCGTTGACTTTCCACTCTACCGTGGTGGGTAGGGCGTCGTAGTTGGCGATCTCGGGGTTGAACATGAACTCCGAGCCGAGGGCCAGGGTGAGGACGTCGTCGCCCAGCGGGAGTGAGATTGTCGGCACAGCCAGGTCTATGACGTCGACGCGCATCTGCTCTGTGGCCGAGCCGGCGTCGGTGGTGACCGTTAGGTCGAGGTAGTACGTGCCTGTCTCCTCCCAGGTGTGGGTGAACACCGGTGTGGTGGCCAGCATCACGCCGTCGCAGACCCAGGCATAGTCGGCGCCGTCGACGTTGAGGTATGTCGGGGCGATGGTGAGTTCGCGGCCGGTCTTTACGGTGTAGACGCCGGTGTCGCTGTCAAGCTCAATCACCGGTTTTGCGTCGGTGGTTATGACATCGTCTTTGTTGCACGATGCGAGGGCCATGACAGCCACAAGGGCTGTCACGGTCATCATCAGTTGGTCGCAGGCACGTCTGAGTGACATATATATTATTGAGGTTTATTCGGTGAACCTTACCGCCACATCGTCGTAGCAGAAGTATGCGGGCTGGCTGAAACCATAGCCGTTGTCAGAGTCGCCCATGACGTTGAAGTTCACCTGGGTGACTTCGCCCAGCGGCGAGAGGTCCCATTTGGTCCAGTCCTGGATGGTGCCCCCGTTGCCGGCGATGAAGAACTCCACATGGCCGGTCTGGCGCGTTCCGTTGTAGCCGTAGGCCACGAGTTTCACGTAACCTGAAGGGGTCAGCGGGGCGGTGAGCGAGTTGCCGTTGAATATGCAGTTGGCCAGGTATGTGCTCCACATTATATACATGTGGTCGATTACGCGGGCCTTGTTGTCGCCGAAGGTGATGCCGGGGAGCGAGCGCCCCTGTGTGTAGCTGGTGTCGTCGCGGTAGCCGAAATGCACGGCGAAGTTGGCCGAACCGTTGTGGCCGCCTGTGGCCGAGTAGACCGACAGCTGGTGCATGTAGTCGCCGTTCTGCATGCTCATCTCGATGTAGTTCGAGACGGCATGGCCACCCACCCAGTATGGGTCGTTAAGCGAGTGGGCCAGCTCGGTATTGCCTTTGTCGTGCCACTTGTAGGCGACGGTGGTATAGTCGTTGTAGAGCAGGGGGCCGCCGAACTGTGATGAGTCGATGAGGTCGCTCCACTTGGTGATGCGTCTGGTGAACGAGCTGCCGTAGACCAGGTTGTAGGGCGGGAACTTCACGTCGGCATCCTCGAAGGTGAGCACGCGCAGCTCGTAGTCGCCGGCCTCCACGTCGATCTTCACGATGAGGCTCTTCGAGGCGGTTGACACCAGGTTGAACGCCACGGTGCCCGAGGTCTCGGCGTAAGTGTTGCCCAGAGCAGGGGCGGTTATGGTAACGGTGCCTGCGGCGGCGTCATAAACGACCTTCCAGCCGTCGGGCTTGGCAATCGAGAACTGGCTGATGTTCTCGGCCTGCACGGTGTAGGTGCGGCTCTCGTTGCGGGCGAACTGCTGTGTGCCCTCGGCATCGGCGATGGCGAACAGCGGGTTGGTCTCGTCGTAGCGGGTCACCTTGAAACTTGTGCCGTCGCTGAGCACGAACGTTACGTATGCGGGGTCGTCGGTGTTCACAAGCGAGAAGAGCGAGTCGCCGGTGGCGCCGGTCGAGCCGTTCTGCCCCTGGGCTATCACGCCGGTCGATTCCCATGTCAGGCCGCCGTCGGTCGAGATTTCCCAGATTTTAGTGTCGGGGTTTATGCGCACCTGCGGGGCTATGGCATCCTGGCCGGGACGTCCATCCTGTCCGGGCGTGCCGTCGGCACCATCCTTGCCGTCGTTGCCGGTGGCGCAGAGCGGGTGGCCGTCGACAATGATCAGCTCGCCGCCGAGTGTCCAGTAATATCGGCCGTCGCTGCCAAGTGTCACGGAGATTTCGGGGGCGTTGAGGCCGTCTTTTCCATCTTTTCCGTCGGCGCCGTTCTGGCCGTCGCGTCCGTTAGAGATGGTGGCGATTTTGCCGTCAGAGAATTTTATGACGTAACCGTTGGCCGTTTCGTTGACTGCGGTGACTGTGACATGCTTCTCCATGGCCGAGACGATGGTCTGCAGGGCCTGGATGTCGCCGTTGGTGTCGGCCACCTTCTTTTCAAGGGCGTCGACGCGTGAATCGAGGTCGTGGATGTTGTCCCAGATGTCGTCGGTGTCGACGCAGGCGGTCACAGCCGGCAACGCCACCGCCGCCAGCATCAGTCTGGCGGCCACGACAAGGGCTTTACGGTTCAGGTGAAATCTGATATTCATGGTTTATGGCTTTTAGAAAAAAAATCCGCGTTTTCCTTTTGCCTCTGTTGCGGCTGAGGGGAAAACACGGCGTGCGCGTACCATATACCATGGCGCGGACCTGCAGGCCCGGCTTACGGACAGGGATGCTACAGTCTGTATTTCCCGCAGACACAATCATTCAGCTGGCAACGGCAGGTCTTCTGACTTATCCCTGTCATGCGACGCCTTCCCGGCGGCCTGGGGCCGGCCAGTGGCATTGTGCCGCAGACATTTCCGTGTGGGGCCGACGTGTGCGGCCCTGTCACGGGGAATCACAGCAGCGGGTACTGTCGGGGAATCGCACCCCGTTCCCTATTGCTCGCCGGCGGAACACCTCTGTGCCCGGGCGACCATTGCGCCCACAAAGTTATATCATATTTTCCACCCCCGCAATACTATGATTGCATAATTGTGCGATTTTTCAACAGTCGTGGCCGTAGGGTTCAAACCACAACAACCATATTCATAGTTTTTAAGCCGCTTGCGCGGCGCTCCCAGAAGAACCAACAGCCATAATGCAAATCACAGGCTTTACAGCTCAGTGTCCCGATGAGGTTATACGGGGTGTTGGGTTATGGGTGCTGGTTCTTCTGGTAGCGCCGCGCAAGCGGCTTAAAAACTATGAATATGGTTGTTGTGGTTCGAAAAACGGGTATGGCCTGGGATCAGGCGGGGAAGAGGGCCGGGGAGGGGGCTGTGGCCAGGGCGTTGGCTTTCTCGACGGCGATGGAGATGTGGGGGCAGATGTATTCGGCGCCGATGAGGCGGTCTATTCCGGCATGCACCAGCGTCTCGCGCACATTCTCCTGTACGCCCGAAAGCACGATCTGAATCCCCTCCTGCTGCGACGAGGTGATAAGAATCTCGAGGTTGTGCAGGGCCGTGGAGTCGATGAACGGCACCTTTCGCATGCGGATGATTCGCACGCGCGGTTTTTCGCCCGGGGTGGTGCGCATCATCTCGTCGAACTTCGTGGCCACGCCGAAGAAGAACGGGCCGTCAATCTCATAGACCTGCACGCCCGGCGCCACGTCGAGCACCTCGTGGTGCGCCTGGTCGAGGTCGGTGCCCTCGGCCACGTCAAGCTGTTCGGAGTACACCTTGATCTGCGTGTTCTCCATCACACGGCGCAGGAACAGCACCACAGCCAGCAGCAGGCCGATCTCGATGGCGATCGTGAGGTCGAATACCACCGTGAGCAGGAACGTCACCGCCATCACCGACACATCGCTCTTCGGAGCCTTGAGCAGACCCGCTATGGTGCGCCAGCCGCTCATGTTGTAGGCCACCACCATCAGCACCGCCGCCAGGCACGCCATAGGCACATAGCTGATCAGCGGCATAAGTAACATGAAGATGCCCAGAAGCACCACCGCATGCACGATGCCGGCCACCGGCGTGCGTCCGCCGTTGGAGATATTGGTCATGGTGCGGGCAATCGCGCCGGTCACGGGGATGCCCCCGAAGAAAGGCACCGCGATGTTGGCCAGGCCCTGACCGATAAGCTCGGTGTTGGTCGAGGTGTGCGAGCCGGTGTAACCGTCGGCCACCGTGGCCGACAGCAGCGACTCTATGGCGCCCAGCACGGCGATGGTGAACGCCGAGGGCAACAGCGAGTTGATCGTGGCCCATGACAGGTCAAAGCCGTGAGGTGTGGGGATTTCGGCACGCATCTCGCCGAAACGGCCCCCGATGGTGGTCACCTCGAATCCGGGCACCACATTCTGCAGCACGGCCACCGCCGCCGTCACCACCACGATTGCCATCAAGGCGCCCGGCAGACGTTTCGACACACGCGGCGTCAGCACGATTATGGCAAGCGACACCACCGCCACAGCCAGTGTGGGCAGGTTCACCGCCGTGAGGTTGCGCAGATATGTGCCCCATTTGGGCAGGAACTCAGAGGGGAGATCCTTCAGCCCCAGTCCCAGGAAGTCGTTTACCTGTGTCGAGAAGATGGTGAGGGCGATACCCGCCGTGAAACCCACCACAATCGGGTAGGGGATGAACTTTATCACCGTGCCCAGGCGGAAGACGCCCATCAGCACCAGTATCAGACCCGCCATGAGCGTGGCCACTGCCAGACCCTCAAGTCCGAAACGCGCTATGATGCCGTAGACGATGACGATGAACGCTCCCGTGGGGCCGCCGATCTGCACCGAGTTGCCGCCGAAGGCCGAAACCATCAGTCCGCCGATAATCGCCGTGATCAGACCCACCGACGGCGTGACACCGCTGGCGATACCGAACGCGATGGCAAGCGGCAGGGCCACGATGCCTACCACGATACCGGCCACCACGTCGGCCTGGAGTTTCTGCCGGTCGTAATGCCTGAGCGCCGACCACAGCTTGGGCCGGTAGCTCAACTTTCCTGTAAGATTCATTGCAAGTGAGAAATATGTACCTTATATAATCCGGTCACGTCCTGTGCGTCGACAGGCACCGTGCCCCGGCGGGTATGGCAGAACCTTGACAGCATCCTTGTCGTAGGGACATCGCTTTGCGATGTTTAGCTGACAATCAGTGAGCTGAGTCAACATGCCAAAGGCATGTCCCAACAATATGCGGGGGTCTGCACACCCTCAAAACCTAAATTTTGCGCAAAGTTACAAAAAAATCTTAAAATCAGAACCATGCCGGCCGCGCGTTGCGCCTCCGGCTATCCGTTTCACTCCATGGATCTGCCCGTTTCTCGGCAATTAGCCCAGAGATGCTTTGATAAGAACCAGAGGAACCTGACGAACCAGATTGCCGCGGTCGCGGCATTGAGCGCCGGGGTACTTTTGAAGAACCAGGCGAACCAGTGGAACCAGAAAATAAAAATGATGCGCTTAAAGATTTTTTAACAATTTATTAACGATGAAAAGAATCATCGGATAGACAAATATATGTAATTTTGGGGAAAAATAATCGGGGTATACCCCGATGTATATGTGCGTCCGCACATATACATATCCTGTTTGCCTAAATATCAAATCTTTAACCTAACAATATCAACTTTATGAGAAAACTTCTACTCACGCTCGTGGGGTTGTTGACGTGCATGTCGCTCATGGCAGCAGACGTCAACTTCAACTTCGTGAGCAATAGCTATGGCATTACTACGACTCCTGCGTCGCAAGGTACAGGCGTTGCCACAACTGGTGGGGTAACGGTCAAGGCCGCTAAA
>CALJBF010000323.1 GCA_938027385.1 uncultured Porphyromonadaceae bacterium
GCGGGGGGGCGGCTGTTGGGGGCCGCGCCACGGCGATATGTCATGCAGGTGTCACCGATACCGTCACGGTAACGCCGTCGATGTCGAGCACCTCGTCCTCGGCCGGTGCGGGCACCTCGGCGGTAACCACCGATTCGGCCAGTACCTGACGGCCGATGTAATCGGCATATTCGCTTACGGCACTGTCGGTCTCGGGATTGGGTGCCACCACCACATTGATGCGGTCGGTTATGGCATAGTCGCGGCCCTTGCGGATGTTCTGGATACGGTTCACCAGCTCGCGGGCAATACCCTCGCGGCGCAGTGAGTCGGTCACGGTGATGTCAAGAGCCACCGTGACGCTACCCTCGTTGGCTACGAGCCAGCCGGGGATGTCCTCGTTGTGGATGTCGACGTCCGTAGCCTCGATGCGGCACTGCTCGCCGTTTACATCAATAGTCAGGGCGCCTTCACGCTCTATCGTGTTGATGTCGTTCTGCGACAGGGCGCTGATGGCGGCGGCAACCGATTTCATGAGTTTTCCGAATTTCGGGCCCAGTTTCTTGAAGTCAGGCTTGATGCGTTTCACAAGCACACCCTCGTCAGAGGCCACGAACTTGATTCCTTTGACATTCACCTCAGAGAGAATCAGCGGAGCCATGAGCTCGATGGCATGGCGGCGATGCTCTGAGTCGACAGGAATCATCACCGTCTGGAGCGGCTGGCGCACCTTGATGTTCACCTTGCGGCGGAGCGACAGCACGAGCGACGTGATGGTCTGCGCGAGCTGCATACGCTCTTCAAGCGCGGTGTCGATGAGGGCGTCGTCGGCCTTGGGGAAATCAGCAAGATGCACGGATTTCACCTCGGGGTGTGCCGGTGCCATAAGGTCGGTGTAGAGCATGTCGCTGTAGAACGGCGAGAACGGAGCCATCAGGCGTGCGACAGTCTCAAGACATGTGTGCAGGGTCTGGAACGCTGCCAGCTTGTCGTCTGACATGCCGCCGCCCCAGAAACGCTTGCGGTTCAGGCGCACGTACCAGTTCGAGAGGTGGTCGTTGACGAAATCTCCGATCTCGCGGGCGGCACGTGTGGGTTCGTAGTCGTCGAGATTGGCCTCGACGTTCTTTATGAGCGTGTTGAGTGTCGAAAGAATCCAGCGGTCGATTTCCGGACGCTCGTTTACGGGAATCTGTTTCTCAGCGCCGGTGAAACCGTCGACGTTGGCATAGAGCGCGAAGAACGAATAGGTGTTGTAGAGGGTGGCGAACAGCTTGCGGGCCGATTCTTCCACACCCTTGGGGTCGAACTTCAGGTTGTCCCAGGGGGATGAGTTCGAGATCATGTACCAACGCAGGGGGTCGGAACCGTATTTCTCGATTGTCTCGAACGGATTGACGGCGTTGCCGAGACGTTTCGACATCTTGTTGCCATCCTTGTCGAGCACCAGGCCGTTTGAAATCACAGCCTTGTAGGCCACGGAATCGAATACCATGCCGGCGATGGCGTGGAGCGTAAAGAACCAGCCGCGGGTCTGGTCGACACCCTCGGCGATGAAGTCGGCGGGGTAAAGCTCGCCGTTATCAAGGTCCTCCTTATTCTCAAACGGATAATGGATCTGCGCGTAGGGCATTGAACCAGAGTCGAACCATACGTCGATGAGGTCTGTCTCGCGGCGCATCGGTTTCCCTGATTCAGAAACGAGCACGATGTCATCAACATACGGGCGGTGGAAGTCGATGCGGTCGTAGTTCTCTTTCGAGTAGTCGCCCGGCACGAACCCTTTATCCTTAAGCGGATTCGAGGTCATGATGCCGACCTTCACGGCTTTCTCGATCTCGTCGTAGAGCATGGCGGCTGAGTCGATGCAGATCTCCTCGCGGCCATCCTCGGTGCGCCAGATGGGCAGCGGAGTGCCCCAGTAGCGCGAACGCGAGAGGTTCCAGTCCTGAAGGTTCTCAAGCCATTTGCCGAAACGGCCGGAACCTGTCGACGCCGGTTTCCACTTAATATCTTTGTTCAGCTCCATCAGACGCTCGCGCACAGCCGTCGAGCGGATGAACCAGCTGTCGAGCGGGTAATAGAGCACGGGCTTGTCGGTGCGCCAACAGTGGGGATACGAGTGCACATGTTTCTCGGTCTTGAAGAGCTTGTTGTTCTGCTTGAGCCACATGCAGATCTCCACATCCAGAGTCTCGTCGGTCTCGCTCTTGGCGGGGTCGTATGCGTTCTTGACATACTTGCCGGCCCACGGGCGGTAAGCCTCGACATCGACACGCTCGGCCACGAATTTCGGGTCAAGGTCTTCGACGCGGAAGAAACGGCCTGTCAGGTCGACCATCGGACGCACGTTGCCGTCGATGTCTATGAGCTCCAGGGGTGGGATATTGTTCTGGCGCGACACACGCAAGTCATCGGCACCGAACGTGCCGGCGATATGCACGATACCCGTACCGTCAGCAGTGGTCACGTAGTCGCCGGGGATGACGCGGAAAGCACCTTCACCGGGATTCATCCAGGGGATGAGCTGTTCATATTCCATTCCAACAAGCTCCTCGCCTTTCATCTTGGCCACGACCTGCCAGGGGATGAGCTTGTCGCCTTTCTTGTATTCTTCAAGCGCGATGTCGGCACCCTCGGCCTTGAAGTATGCGCCCAGCAGATCTTCGGCGAGCACCACGGTCTCGGGCTCACCCGAATAGGGGTTATAGGTGCGTACGACGCAGTATTCAAACGTCGGGCCGACGCAGAGAGCCGTGTTTGACGGGAGGGTCCACGGTGTGGTGGTCCATGCCAGGAAATAGGCGTTGCCCCACCCTTTCATGACCTCCTTCGGGTTCTTCATCAGGAACTGTGCCGTGCAGGTGAGGTCTTTCACGTCGCGGTAACACCCGGGCTGGTTGAGCTCGTGCGAGCTGAGGCCGGTACCGGCGGCAGGTGAATAGGGCTGGATGGTGTACCCTTTGTAAAGATACCCCTTGTCGTAGATCTGGCGCAGCAGCCACCATACCGATTCGATATAGCGGTTGTCGTATGTGATATAGGGATTCTCGAGATCAACCCAGTAGCCCATGGTGTCGGTAAGGGTCGACCATTCGCGGGTGTATTTCATCACCTCGCGGCGGCATGCGTCGTTGTATTCGTCGACAGAAATCTTCTTGCCGATATCCTCTTTGGTTATGCCGAGCGATTTCTCCACACCCAGTTCCACGGGGAGGCCGTGTGTGTCCCATCCGGCCTTGCGTTTCACATGGAAACCCTTCATGGTCTTGTAACGGCACACTATGTCCTTGATGGTGCGGGCCATCACATGGTGGATGCCGGGCATGCCGTTGGCCGAGGGGGGACCCTCGTAGAACACGAAGGTGGGATTCCCCTCGCGCTGCTTCATACTCTGGTGAAAGAGATCCTGCTCGTTCCACTTTGCAAGCACCTCTTTGTTGATGTCTGACAGATTGAATCTGTTGTGTTCGGCGAATTTCATCGACGTGTATATTTTTGCCGTAAGGGCAATTTTGAGATTATTGTTTGTTATCTGTGTCAGTGGCCGGTACGAGTCCGTACAGCGGCATTATGCGTTTTCTGAGTGCCTTGACCGAGGCCGGGGTCAGCCGGTTGACCTGCAGAATGTTGAGCGACGGGTCATAACCGGTGTCGCCCGGGACAAGGGAATTGACCCTTACGCGACCCGAGCAGTGTATCACATCGCCGTGGCCGGCATAATAGCCGACATGGTTTATTTTCTGGCCGCCGGAGGTATTGAAGAAAATCAGGTCTCCGGGCTTGAACTGTGATATGGCTTTCTGATCGAGTTTCTCGACTGCGGGCTTGGTGTATACCGGCTCGCCGGCGTTTACCTGCTGCGATGCGTCGCGCGGCAAGAGCACTCCGTGGCGGTAGGCAAGCATCTGGGTGAATCCCGAGCAGTCGGCGCCGTCAGGGGTCGAGCCGCCCCACAGGTATTGCAGGCCCATATAGGCTCTTGCATCGCGCGGCAGGGCTGCGGGGTCGAAATCCTGCGTTATCCACTCGTCAAGCGGGGTCACGTCATCTGACTTCACCCAACCCTCGCGGCCGTCGGGCAACGATACGAGTACGGCACGGTTTTCTCCGTCGTTCTCAATGACTATAAGGATATTGCCGGGCAACAGACCTGTCACCCTTGTGGTAACGTCTGTGCCGGCGGGATCCTCGTAGGCATAGGTCTTGTCATAAGTAGTGACGATGACGCGGTCGGCATTCTGCCACGCTTTCAGCTCTGCGGGGGTTATGAAGGTGAGTGAGTTGCGTCTTACATATCCCCGGTAACCTTCAGGGGTCTCCACCCTACTCCAGTCCTGCACGTTGTCAATGACACGGAGCGGTGTGCCGAGCAACGACTGCGATACCAGTTCGCGTGCATGACCCGGCGCCCCGCGCATGTGGCACACGGGGATGTTGGGCTGGGCGAACTGCCGTTGCGCAAAAGCATCGGGAGTCATGACTGCCGCCAGGCCCAGGGTCACTGTGAACAGTATCTTTGCCGTTTTCAATTCTCTCAGCCTTTGATGGTGTTGATGATTCCTTTTATCTCTTCGGCGAGCCGATCGGCCTCTTCCATGGTGTGGGCCTCGGAGTAGATGCGTATGATCGGTTCGGTGTTCGATTTGCGCAGGTGAACCCACGAATCCTCGAAATCGATTTTCACGCCGTCGATATCGGTGACTGTCTCGTTGCTGAAATGTTCTTTGACAGCGGCGAGTATGGCATCGACGTCAATGTCGGGTGTAAGTTCGATTTTGTTCTTGGCGATGGCGTATGCGGGATACTCTTTCTTGAGCTCGCTCACTTTCTTGCCGCTGTGTGCCAGCAACGAGAGGAACAGCGCCACGCCTACGAGCGCGTCACGACCATAATGGGCCTCGGGGTAGATGACACCGCCGTTCCCTTCGCCGCCGATTATAGCGCCTGTCTCTTTCATTTTGGTGACAACATTCACCTCGCCCACCGCGGCAGCATTGTATTCGCAACCGTGTGCGCGGGTCACGTCACGCAGAGCGCGTGAGCTTGACAGGTTCGATACGGTCGAACCCGGCGTATGGCGCAGGATATAGTCGGCCACGGCCACGAGCGTGTATTCCTCGACGAACATCTCGCCGTTCTCCATCACTATGGCCAGACGGTCAACATCAGGGTCTACGACAAAGCCCACATCGGCTTTCGACTCGCGCATCAGATCGGAAATCTGGGTAAGGTTCTGGGGAATCGGTTCGGGCGTATGGGCGAATTTGCCATTGGCCTCGCAGTTTAGCTCAATCACGTTCTTCACGCCGAGGGCCTTCAGCAGTGCGGGGATGGCAATGCCGCCGACCGAATTCACTGCGTCCACCGCCACGGTGAAACCGGCTTTGGCGATGGCCTCGCGGTCAACAAGCTTGAGCTTGAGCACGCTGTCGATGTGGCGCATGGTCCAGGTGTCGTCATGATAAAGGGCACCGAGGTCATCTACGCCTACGAACTCGAACTCCTCGGCCTCGGCGATGCGCAGAACCTCCTTGCCCTGGGCGTCGTTGAGGAACTCGCCGTCTGAATTGAGGAGCTTAAGGGCATTCCATTGCTTGGGGTTATGGCTGGCAGTGAGTATGATGCCGCCGCAGGCATGGTTCCCTGTAACGGCGATTTCAGTGGTGGGCGTCGAGGCAAGGCCGATGTTCACGACATCGAACCCCATGGAACGCAGAGTGGCCACGACGAGCGCGTCGACAACCGGACCCGACAGACGCGCGTCGCGTCCGACCACGATTAGGTTTGTGCCGACGGTTGATGTCTTGCGTATGAAAGCGGCGTAAGCGGCGGTGAACTTCACTACGTCGACAGGGCTGAGTCCCTCGCCGACATGTCCGCCGATTGTGCCGCGGATGCCTGAAATTGACTTGATTAAGCTCATGTTTCTATGCAATGGGAATGTTTTCGGTTGTTGTTTTCGCGTCAGGTCACGGCTCAGTTGCTGATAGCCGGATAGTACCTCACGTTGTAGAGGAACGGCGTGACGTTTGCAATCTCGGAGGTGAGGCCGTACTGCGACTTTATCACGATATTGACCTCACAGTCAAGTCCCAGGAATGTAAGCGGTGTCTGCAGACCCGCACCCCACTGTGACGATGACGACAGGGTGTAGTTGCCGTAGCGGAACGAAGTCGAGCCGGTGGCTACGTCGGTGGCGTTGCCAACGCCTTCGCCAAGTTCTTCGGTTTCGGCGTATGTGCTCAGGTTCCAGCGGGTGAAACGGAAGTAGACAAGCTCGTCATTGCGCACCTTGTTGTCGGGGTCGCCGGCGTCAAGAACCTGCATGTAGAGGTTTCCCTCGTCATCGAGCTGGTAATATGGCGCGTCGGGGCCGACCTCGAAAACCGAGTCAGCCGGAATCGAGGTAATCACGTTCTGGTTCGACAGGAATACGTTGACTGCCTGGTTCTCGTCGGTCAGCAGTTCGGCGTAGCTTTTCTTGTCGTCGCAGCCGGAAAGGATGACCGGGATGGTTATGATGGCGACAAAGCCGAGTATGACTGATTCAATTGTTTTCATCAGAGAGTGTTGTTGTTTCGTTTTCATTGTCCTTGGCGGCGCTGTCATCCGACATGCCGGGCAGATAGCGGTCATATTCCGGCATTATCGCCTTTACCATCTCTACCGCCTCGTCAATGGTGCGGTAGATTTCGCCTCCGGCGGCATTCTTGTGACCGCCCCCGTTGAAGTGGCGTTCGCATATTATGTTCACCGGGAAATCACCTTTCGAGCGTGTCGACACCTTAATATAATCAGTCTCCTCACGCAGAAAAATGGAATATGTGATGTCGGGCGACGTCAGCGGGCGGTTCACCAGATCTTCCGTATCCCCTTTCTGGTAGTGGTAGCGGTTCAGCTCCTCGCGTGTCAGCGTTATCAGCGCGGCGCGGTGCTCGGGGAAATACTGGAAACGCTCGGCCATGGCAAAGCCGTTAAGGCGCAGACGGTTCACCGAGTTGGTGAAATATACCTGGCGGTAGATGGCGTCCTTGTCGATGCCGCGGCGCAGCAGTTCGGCGATGGTGGTGTACAGCTGCGGAGAATTCGAGCTGTACGAGAAGTTGCCGGTATCGGTCATCATGCCCGTGTAGATGCACATGGCGGCCTCGCGGTCGATCAGATCGGTGCGGCGCATGCGCTCCAGCACGAGATATATCAGCAGGGAGGTCGACGACGACTCGGGATGCGAAATCAGTATGTCGGGGAAATCGGCCGGAAAGAGGTGGTGGTCGATCATCACCTTGACGGCTTTCGACTCGGCCACGGCGCGCCCCATCTTGTCGATGCGTTTCAGGTCGTTGTAGTCGAGGCAGAAGATCATGTCGGCCTGGGCTATGGCACGCCGGGCATGCGGTTCGTAGCGCGAGAAGGGCGTTATGCGGTCGGCCCCGGGCAAAAACATGAGCGTGCGCGTGGGGGTGTCGGGGGTGATGACCCTAACCGACTTGCCGGCGTTCGTGAGAGCGCGTGCCAGACCCAACGACGAGCCCATGGCGTCGCCGTCGGGCGATATGTGACAGGTAATCACAACCTGTCGCACGCTCTGCAGTTTATGGCGCAGGGCGTTTATAGCCTCAGTGTTGAGTTTGACTTCGTTGGTCATCTGTGGGGTGTCATGAAAGTGCGGCGAGGGCGGCACGCAGGGTGGCCAGTTTCGACTCGGCGTCAGCCTGCTTGCGGCGCTCTGCCTCGACTACAGCCTCGGGGGCTTTCGAGACGAAACGCTCGTTAGACAGTTTATTCACTACCGAGCTGAGGAAACCCTCGTAATACTCGATATCTTTTTTGAGTTTGACTTTCTCGGCCTCGGGGTCGATGCTCGACGCCAGGGGCACGAGATATTCGCGTGTGCCGATGAGGAACGATGCGGCCGCGGGATCCTTGGCGGCGTTATCCTCGAACGACGAAAGGTTGGCGAGTTTCTCGATGATGGCCTTGTAGCCGTCGGCGGCCAGCCCTGCCCCGGTGGCCTTGAGCTCGAGCGCCTCTTTGGGTGCGATGTTGCGTTTCGCACGCACGCCGCGCACGGCGGTGATTATCTCTTTGGCCTGCTCCATCATGGCAAGCGTGGTGGCATCGGCGTTGCCGGCGGCAGGGAGCGGAGCGTACATTATTGACTCGCCCGGGCGACGTTCCTCAAGGTTCTGCCACAGCTCTTCGGTGATGAAAGGCATGATCGGGTGCAGCAGTCGCAGCAGCGAGTCGAAGTAGCCGAGCGTGACCTTGTAGGCCTCGGCCGACATAGCACCGCCGTAGGCGGGTTTCACGATTTCGAGATACCACGACGAGAACTCGTCCCAGAACAGGCGGTAGAGCATGTTCACTGCCTCCGAAAGACGGAATTTCGACAGCAGGTCGGCCGTTTCTGCCGCGGCATCGGCCAGACGCGCGCCAAACCACTCCATGGCCTGACGGGTTGCGGCGTCGGCGGGGGTATCCTCAACGTTCCATCCTTTGACAAGACGGAATGCATTCCAGATCTTGTTGCAGAAATTGCGGCCAGTCTCGCAGAGTTTCTCGTCGAAGAGGATGTCATTGCCCGCGGGAGCCGACATCATCAGACCCACGCGCACGCCGTCGGCGCCATACTGCTCGATCAGATTCAGCGGATCGGGAGAGTTACCCAGTGACTTTGACATCTTGCGGCCCAGTTTGTCGCGCACGATGCCGGTGAAGTATACGTTTTTGAACGGCTCCTTGCCCACGTATTCATAGCCGGCCATGATCATGCGTGCCACCCAGAAGAAGATGATATCGGGACCGGTGACCAGTGTGGCTGTCGGATAATAGTAGCTGATCTCCTCGTTCCCGGGATTGTTGATGCCGTCAAACAGGGTGATGGGCCAGAGCCACGACGAGAACCAGGTGTCAAGCGCGCCTTCGTCCTGACGCAGGTCAGAGAGGGCGAGGTCGGCGTGGCCGGTTGCCTCGCGCGCCTTTTCAAGCGCGGCCTCGGCTGTGGGAGCCACGAACACCTGCTCTTTGCCGTCGGCAGGATCCGTGTAATAATATGCGGGGATACGGTGGCCCCACCAGAGCTGGCGGCTGATGCACCAGTCCTTGATGTTTTCAAGCCAGATGCGGTATGTGTTCTTGTATTTTTCGGGCACGAAGGCAATCACATCGTCCATCACCGGCGAAAGTGAGATGTCGGCGAAGTGTTTCATGTTCACGAACCACTGCAGCGACAGGCGCGGTTCGATGGCTACTTTCGTGCGCTCCGAGAAACCGACCTTGTTGTCATAATCCTCGACTTTCTCGAGAAGTCCGGCGTCACCGAGATCTTTCGCTATTGCCTTGCGGCAGTCGAAACGGTCCATGCCCACATACATGCCGGCAACAGACGCCACGGTACCGTCTTCGTTGAAGATGTCGATGGTCTCAAGCGAGTGTGTCTTGCCAAGCTCGTAGTCATTCTTGTCGTGTGCCGGGGTTACTTTCAGACAGCCGGTACCGAAGTCGATCTCCACATAGCGGTCCACGATTACGGGAATCTCGCGGCCAACCAGAGGCACGATGACGCGGCGACCTTTGAGCCAGCGGTTCTTCGGGTCCTTGGGGTTGATGCACATGGCCGTATCGCCCATGATGGTCTCGGGGCGCGTGGTGGCCACCACAGCGTAGCGGCGTCCGTCGGCATCGGTGTGAATCACATTCCCCTCCTCGCCGTCGAGTTCGCCGGGGGCATCGTCGGCTACATAATACTTCAGATAGTAGAGCTTGGATTTCTCGTCTACGAAGTACACCTCGTCGTCAGAGATGGCCGTGCGGTTCTGCGGATCCCAGTTGACCATGCGCAGGCCGCGGTATATGAGTCCTTTGTCGTAAAGGTCGCAGAATACTTTGGTCACGGCCTCGCTGCGCGGTTCGTCGAGAGTGAAAGCCGTGCGCTCCCAGTCGCATGACGCGCCAAGCTTGCGCAGCTGCTGCAGGATAATGCCGCCGTGGTGGCGGGTCCAGTCCCAGGCATGCTCAAGGAACTGCTCGCGTGTCAGGTCGGTTTTCTTTATACCCTCGGCAGCGAGTTTGGCGATGACTTTTGTCTCGGTGGCAATCGACGCGTGGTCGGTTCCGGGCACCCAGCAGGCGTTTTTTCCCTCCATGCGGGCACGGCGCACAAGAATATCCTGAATGGTTTCGTTAAGCATGTGGCCCATGTGGAGCACGCCGGTCACGTTTGGCGGCGGAATCACCACTGTATAGGGTTCACGTGCGTCGGGTTCGGAATGGAAAAGACGGTGTTCCATCCAGTAATCATACCATTTCTGTTCTACCTCGGCGGGCGAATATTTTGAAACGAGTTCTTTCATGAAAGGGGTTGAAAAATAGCCTTTGCAATAGATGCGTAATAATTTGGGCACAAATTTACGCATTTTCATCGGAATATCGTTATCTTTGCGCTCAATAATATATATAATCAGATGAGGAAACGATAAGAAAACATATTTTATCACATGAAAAAATCAGTCATACTTTCGGCCATGAGTCTACCGCTTGTAGCCGCGTCGCTGGTGTCATGCGGCAGCAAAGCCGATGAGGGCACACTCATCGACAAGCCGCAGTTCGAGGTCCCTGCCGACGGCATCTTCAACATCGACGCCCTTGAGGCGCTCGGCCGCGTGTCGAACCCGCAGCTTTCTCCCGACGGCAAAAAGGTACTGCTCGGCATCAGCTATGAGAGCGTGGAGCAGAACAAGAGCAACAACGAGCTTTATGTAGTAAACATCGACGGTTCTGAGCTTACACGCCTTACGAAAACAGCCGGCTCTGAACAGGCCGCCGTGTGGATTGGCGGCGGAGAGCGCATCGCATTCATTGCCGCTGACCCTGAGAAGAAGACTCCCCAGCTTTGGGTGATGAACGCCGATGGTTCGGGCCGCAAGGCTGTGACCGACGTAGAGAACGGTGTAAACGGCTTTGTGTTCTCGCCCGACGGCAAAAAGGTCGTGCTTGTATCGAATGTCAAGTTCACCCGTACCGCCGCCGACGTCTACCCCGATCTCCCCAAAGCCACAGGCCGCATTATCGACGACCTGATGTACAAGCACTGGGATGAATGGGTGACCGAGGTACCCCACCCCTTTGTGGCTGATTTCGACGGCTCGACCGTGTCGAACATAAAGGATATCATGGCCGACGAACCATACGAGTCGCCCATGAAACCTTTCGGCGACGTGGAGTCGTTCGCCTGGAGCCCCGACTCGAAACAGCTCGTTTATGTTTCGCGCAAAAAGACCGGCATGGAATATGCCATCTCCACAAACTCAGACCTCTACCGCTATGACATTGAGTCAGGCAAGACAGAAAACCTGACAGAAGGGATGATGGGCTACGACACCAATCCAGCCTACTCGCCCGACGGCAACTGGCTGGCATGGCTCTCAATGGAGCACGACGGTTACGAGTCTGACAAGAACCGCATCTTCGTACTCGACCTGAAATCGGGCGAGAAGACCGACCTCACCACCGACTGGGACTACACCGCCGACGCCATAGCATGGCGCCCCGACTCGAAATCGATCATCTTCACTGCCGCCTATCAGGGTTGCGAACCGGTGTTCGCTCTCGATGTCGCCTCGAAACAGGTGACCATGGTGTCAGACAAAGCCGACGTCTGCGACTATGCCTCGGCCATCCCTGTCGGCAACGACAAGGTGCTTGCCCTGCGCCACTCGATGCTCTACCCCAACGAGCTGTTCATGCTCGCCGACGGCAAGGCTACCGCCATCACGAAAGTGAACGAGGATATCCTTTCGAAGATCAAGGCGCCCAAGGTCGAGAAAGTGCTTGTGCCCACCACCGACGGCAAAGAGATGACCACCTGGGTTGTCTATCCTCCCGAATTCGATCCCGCGAAGAAATATCCCGCGATCCTGTATTGCCAAGGCGGTCCCCAGCAGGCTGTAAGCCAGTTCTGGTCGTATCGCTGGAACCTGATGCTGATGGCCTCGAACGGCTATATCGTCATCGCCCCGAACCGCCGCGGCCTTCCCGGTTTCGGCACCGAGTGGAACGCCCAGATTTCGGGTGACTATCCCGGCCAGAACATGAAAGACTATCTTGCCGCAGTAGATTTCATGAAAGAGAAACCTTACGTCGACGGCGAGCACATCGGTGCTGTCGGCGCAAGCTACGGCGGGTTCTCGGTCTACATGCTTGCCGGCATACACGAAGGCCGTTTCGCCGCCCTGATCGCCCAT
>CALJBF010000324.1 GCA_938027385.1 uncultured Porphyromonadaceae bacterium
GCACAGCAGATCGACAGGCAGATGGAGGGCTTCTCATACTTCCTGCCGCTGACGTCGGTGGCCATATACGGCGGAACCGACGGCGCCACGTTCGCTCAGCAGCAGAAAGCCCTGAAAATGGGCGCCGATGTGGTGATTGCCACGCCCGGCCGACTGCTGGCACACATGTCGATGGGATATGTCGATCTGTCGAAAGTGTCGTATATCATTCTTGACGAAGCCGACCGCATGCTCGACATGGGGTTCTACGACGACATCATGCAGATCGTGAAACAGACTCCTGACACGCGTCAGACACTGATGTTCTCGGCCACGATGCCCCCGCGCATCCAGCAGCTGGCCAAAGCCATCCTGCATGATCCGGCCGAGGTGTCGATAGCCATATCGCGCCCGACCGAGAAGATACAGCAGTCGGCGTTCGTGGTCTATGACACTCAGAAGGCTCCCCTGCTCCAGCATCTGCTCAAAAGCCGCCACGCACAGCGCGTGATTGTGTTCGCGTCGTCGAAACTCAATGTAAAGGAACTGACGCGTGCCCTGCGCCGCGCCGGACTGAAAGCGGCCGAAATCCACTCGGACCTCGACCAGAAACAGCGCGACGAGGTAATGCTCGATTTCCGCGCCAACCGCATCGACGTGCTTGTGGCCACCGACATATTGGCCCGTGGCATCGACATCGACGACATCACCATGGTGGTGAATTTCGACGTACCGCACGAGGCCGAAGACTATGTGCACCGCATCGGGCGCACGGCCCGCGCCGGTGCCGGTGGCGAGGCAGTGACATTCGTGAGTCCTCGCGAACAGGGCAAATTCGGTGAGATCGAGCGGTTCCTCGGCTATGAAGTCAGAAAGGAAGATGTACCCGAGAAGTTCGGCGAGACACCGGAATACCGTCCCAGCCGTCGTGGCGGCCGCGGCAACGACAACCGTCGCGGAGCATCCCCCCAGGGCAAATCCTCAGGCCGTGGTTACGGACGTCACAACCGCAAGAGCGAGGACAAACCCCGTGACCCCAAGACTCCCGGCGCGTCGCGCGGACGCCGCTATGGTAATCGTCACGGCAAGCCGGGCAAAAAGCCGGGGAATGCCCCTCAGAACGGCGGGAGCAAACCTGCCGGGCCGGCACAAGGCTAAGGAATTCAAACCGCCCCGTGACCTGCCGGTGCCGGCTGCCTGGATGCCTCATAATTAATGTTATTGGTAAAACAATCTCACAAAAACGTTGTTTTTACTTGAAAACAATACCTAATAACTATAATTATGAACACAACAGACAACGCTGAAAAAGCCCGTCAGGAAGCCCAGATCGCAAAAGCCGCGGCCCAGGTAAGTGCCGACGCCGCGAAAAACGCGGTTGCCGACGAAAATAAGAACATCATCGACAAGGCTCAGGACAAGTTTGCCGACCTTAAAGACAAAGCCGGCGATGTCTATGAGCAGGCCACAGAGAAGGCCGGTGACATTGCTGATACCGTTAAAGAAAAAGCCGGCGGGTTCTTTGAGAAAGTAAAGGATTTCACAGGCGATGCCCTTGACAAAGTAGGCGACGGCGCCCACAATCTCGCCGACAAGCTCAAGAACTGACCGGACAAACGGATTACAACAAACTGCAGCGCCAAATCTGCAATAGGTCGGATTTGGCGCTGCAGTTTGTTGTAATGGGAATGACAATCGCCAGGTCATTTCATGAAGACGAGCCAGACAGCGGCTACCAGGAGAATCATGGCCAGGATGTGGTTCCAGCGTATGGTAAACCCCTCGAAGACAAAAAGGCTGAAAATCATGAATATCACCAGGGTTATGACCTCCTGCATTACTTTGAGCTGCATCAGCGAGTACGGGCCGCCGTTACCCTCGAACCCGATGCGGTTTGCAGGCACCTGGCAGAAGTATTCGAGCAACGCCACGCCCCACGACAGAAATACCACCAGATACAGAGGCCAGTTGGTTGTCACGCCTGCTGTCTGCAGTCTGAGATGACCATACCAGGCTATATACATGAATATGTTGGCCACGACGAGCAGAATCACCGTCGTCACACCGGGCGTAAGGAATTTCGTAACGGCTGAAAGCATAATAATGAGTGGCCGGGGAAAGGCTGTCCCCTGAACCGGGTGCAAAATTAAAAAAACTCAGGCGCCTGACCAAACGTCGGGCGCCTGAGTTTTTTACCGGTGCATGTTATAGCGGCGGAAATGGATCAGCGGGCCAGGATGTAGGCCGAACGGTGCGGGATGGTTGTCTTGCCGCCCTTGGTGGTGACGGGGACGCCGTCGGCGTCAAGCAGACCGTTGTGGTTGATTTTGCCGTCGTAGGCGATGACCGTCCATTCGTTGCGGGGTATCATCACCTCCACGTCGTTGTCACTGCCGTTGAACACGAGCTTTATCTCTTTCCAGTAGTCGCTGTTGGCGTTTGCACGGAGCGAGTACGAGATGACGTTAGGGGTGGTCACAGGGTCGAACCGCAGACACTCTACAATCATTTCGGGATCGGTCATGCGGAAGGCGGGGTGAGTCTTGCGCAGAGCGATAAGTTCCTTGTAGTAGTCGAACTGCTCGTGGTTGGCATGCTTGAGGCTCCAGTCGATGGCATTGATCGAGTCAGGCGACTGATATGAGTTGTGTACGCCCTTCTTGTCGCGGAAGAACTCCTCGCCCGCCCACATGAAGGGGATGCCCTGCGAAGTCATCACGATGGTCTGTGCCAGGCGCGCGGCGCGCTGACGCTCGGCCTCGGTTGCCTCGGGCATCGACTTGCGCAGCTTGTCGGTAAGCATCAGGTCGTCGTGGCACGATACGTAGTTCACGACCGAGGCGGGTGTCTTGGCATAGGGGAACTTCGAGTTGTTCCCTTTCTTGTAGTCGACCTGGGGATGAGCGGTGGCGCCTACTATACCGATCTTCACGGTTTCCTCGTTACCGGGTTTACCGGTGGCGAAACCTTTGTCTTCGGCGTTTGAATAGTGGCCTTTGACGGCATCGCGGATGTCATCCGAGAAGACTCCCACACCCTGCAGGGCCGAGACGTTCTCTTTGAGGGCGCGGCGTTCGACCGGGAGCGGAGAGTCGCCGGCAGTCCACCCTTCGCCATATATTATTATGTCGGGGTTGATGGCACGGAGCTCGCGGGCCACGCGGTTCATGGTCTCGGTATCGTGAATGGCCATGAGATCGAAACGGAAACCGTCGATATGGTATTCCTTGGCCCAGTATTTCACGGAGTTCACGATGAAGTCCTGCATCTGACGACGCTCTGATGCAGTCTCATTGCCGCATCCCGAGGCGTCGGAATATGTGCCGTCGGCACGGTGACGGTAGAAGTATCCCGGGGCTGTGAGCGAGAAGTTCGAGCCGTAATTGACAGCGGTATGGTTGTAGACCACATCCATTATCACGCCTATGCCGGCGTCGTGAAGGGCCTTGATCATCTGTTTCATCTCGCGTATGCGCGCCGCGGGGTCGGCGGCGTCAGTAGAATACGAACCCTCCGGAGCGTTGTAGTTCTGCGGGTCGTAGCCCCAGTTGTATTTGCGGGGGGAGTTGCCGGTCTCGTCTACCGAATTGTAATCGTAGCTGGGAAGAATCTGCACATGCGTCACGCCGAGTTCCTTGAGGTGGTCGATCCCGGTTTTCTCACCTTCGGGGCTGACGGTGCCATGTTCGGTCATTGCCAGGAATTTCCCTTTGTTGGTGACGCCCGACGACGGATGCACCGAGAAGTCGCGATGATGCAGTTCGTAGACAACGGCGTCGGTTACCGATTCGAGTTCGGGACCGCGATCGGTGCTCCACCCTTCGGGGTCGGTGGCTGCCATGTCTATTATGGCGGCGCGCGCGCCGTTTATGCCTACCGCCTTGGGCCAGATGCCGGGAGTCTCGTCGAGCCAGCGGCCGTTGTGCAGAATCTGGAAGGTGTAGAATTTCCCCATCGGCACGGGGGTGACGGTGGCTGTCCAGGTTCCTGACTCGGCGCGGGTCATGTCGACGGTCTGCACCGGTTCTCCGCCGGTGCCGTTGTCATAGATGCGCAGACGCACCTGCTCGGCCTCGGGCGACCAGAGGCGGAAACGGGCGTCATCGCCGGCAAGAGTAAGGCCAAGGTCTGTGCCGTCGTATGCGGGGAACTCGAGGAATCTGGCATCGGGGTTGTGTGCCGGGGTCTGTGCCAATGCACCCGGGGCTGCAAGGCCCACGGCTGACGCCATAATCGCTCCGACACAAAAGTCTGTCATTATATTCATGGGGTTGATGATGTAAGTTGCAAAATCAGTCAGGCCAATGCACCCAAAGGGCGCTTTACGGCATAATCTATTATGAGAACGCGATATTTACCTGTTTATTTCACATTTATAAAATAAAAAAGCACCTCGGGCAGATTGCCGGGGGCGCTTAAGCGTGGAATGAATTCTAATGAATTTAAAAGTACATCAGCCCAGTACTCGGGCGATTTGTGTGTCGGTCGGGTCAACGGCCTCGATAGTGCCGTCTGTGTCGATGATAAATGTGCGGAGGCCGTTGTGCATCGAGAATGCGTCGCGCAGGGCGCGGGCCTCGTCGGGCGACCCGACATGAAACTGTGAGCTTTCGTCAAGATTGTCGATGCGGACTATCTCGTCCATCAGCCGCTCCGAGCGGTCAAAGTTAATCGACAACACTTCAACGTTGTCAGCCTTTGCACCGGCCTTTCTGGCAAGTGCCGTGATCTTTGTCTGCATCACTCGTGATTCGGCATCGGCTGCCGACCAGAACGACAGAATCACCTTTTTGCCCCGCAGTTCCTGAAGGGATGCCGCACTGCCGTCGCGGACGGCCACCAGGGCCGGCGCCTCTTTACCGGGCTGTGCGTAACGGCCTTTGTCAACAGAGGCCGAGAGGGTAAACAGCATGACAACGAAGCTCACAATGCTGAACATTGTTTTCTTCATTACTGTAAATTGAGGTTCACAATTAAGGGCTGGAGCCTCAGCTCCGCCGCGGGCCAGGCCGGCTGTCACCCCAGGATCATGACACCCTGCATGACATGTCTGCGCGCTGTGGCGCGTGTGCCTGAAATCCGTGTCCCTTGCCGATTTTCGGCGCCCGCTCCATCTCTATGGCGCGGCTTGATTTGCTCATTCGGTTGCAAAATTACAAAATAAACGCCACGTAGCGAAATTCTGTTCATCCCTACCACCGGATTATAATGGTCATTATCACCCTTTTAACAGCAATAAACGCCGTCTGACGCGCCCAGGAGGGGATTTTGGAGCATTTTGTTAAATTTGCTTAATAAAGAGGATTTTTATGTTGTAAAACATGTTTTCAGGCATTTTTTACGCCCCTTTCCGGCGGGAATCGTTATATTTGCAGAAAGCATTCCACCCCATGCAAGACACCGCACAACCCACCATAGACATCGCGCCGCACCCCAGGTATGTCGAGGTAATTCTCCCCCTGCCACTGCACGCCACGTTCACCTACCGTCTGCCCGACGGCGAGGGTGACTCAATCGTGCCCGGATGCCGGGTCATTGTGCCATTCGGCCGCAAGAAATTCTACACCGCCATTGTCACAGGCTTGCCGCTAAAGGCCCCCGAAGGGATTGAGGTCAAGGATGTGGCTCTGGTGCTCGATGACCGGCCTGTGCTGCGCCACCCCCAGCTGAAACTGTGGGAGTGGATGGCCGACTATTACCTCTGCGCGGCCGGCGACATGTTCAAGGCCGCCGTGCCCGCCGGGCTGAAAATCGAGAGCGAGACCTTCGTCGAGGCCAATCCCGACTACAGTCCCGACGACGATGGCCCGCTCACCGACCGCGAGGCCGAGGTCATACAGCTGCTCGCCCACAAGGGGCACCTCACGGTGGCGCAGATAGCCAAGGCGCTGCCTCAGCGCGGCACCACGGCGCTGGTGAACCGCATGATTTCGCGCGGCACGGCCATAGTGTCTGAGAAACTGGTGGAGCGTTACCGCACGCGCCGCGAAACCTGCGTGCGTGTCAGCGGAGGCCGCTCCGGGGTTGCGGCGGCATTCGCCGCGGCCAAGGGGGCGCCCAAACAGGAGCGCCTTCTGCTGGCGCTTGTAGAGATGAGCGGCATCCAACGCGGCGAGCCGGCTGATGTCACACGTGCCGCCCTGCTCGAGCGCGCCGGAGTCTCGCCTGCCATTCTTACGGCTCTGGTGAAAAAGGGAGTAGTAGAAACATGGCGCCGCGAGGTGAACCGTTTCCGCCACGACGGGCGCCCCACCGGCCCGCTGCCACAGCTCAGCCCCGCCCAGACCCGCGCCCGCGACGAAATTCTGACGTCCTGGAAAGAGCATGCGGTGACGCTGCTGCACGGCGTCACAGCCTCTGGCAAGACCGAGGTCTACATGCACCTTATCGACCGTGCCCTCTCGCGTGGCGACCAGGCTCTCTACCTTGTGCCCGAAATCGCCCTGACCACGCAGCTCACGCGGCGGCTGCAGGGGGTGTTCGGCGACCGCGTGGTGGTATGCCACTCCAAGTTCTCAGACAGCGAGCGCGTAGACATCTGGCGGCGCCTGCTCACCACCTCAGAACCGCTTGTAGTGATCGGGGCGCGTTCGGCGGTGTTCCTACCCTTCGCCCGGCTCGGGGTGGTCATCGTCGACGAAGAGCATGACCCCAGTTACAAGCAGTTCGACCCGGCTCCGCGCTACAACGCCCGCGACACCGCCATCGTGCTGGCACAGATGCACGGGGCGCGCACCCTGTTAGGCTCGGCAACCCCGGCCGTGGAGACCTCGTGGAAAGCGCGCTCAGGCAAGTTCGGACTCGTGAAACTGACCGAGCGCTACGGGCAGGGGACGGATTCCCCCACTCCCTCCTCTCTCCCCCCGGTAGAAATTGTAGACATGAAAGGGATACGCCGGACTCCGGGCGAAGACAGTCCCGGCGCCCTCTCGGCCGAGGCGGTTGCCGCCGTGCGCCATACTCTCGGCGCCGGCGGTCAGGCCATACTGTTCCAGAACCGCCGGGGTTACGCCCCGGTGGCGCGCTGCCGCCAGTGCGCCTGGGTGCCTCGTTGTCGCCAGTGCGACGTAGCCCTGACCTGGCACCAGGCTGCCCGCGAACTCAGATGCCATTACTGTGGGGCAGCATACCCCCTGCCGCAGGTGTGCCCCCAGTGCGGCGAACCCGCCATAGAGGTGCTGGGCTACGGCACCGAGCGTGTCGAGGAGGAGACCGGCCGCCTCTTTCCCGACGCCCGCGTGGCACGCATGGACCTCGACACCACCCGCGCCAAAGAGTCATACGACCGCATCATCGACAGTTTCTCGCGCCGCCAGGCCGACATCCTCGTTGGCACGCAGATGGTCACCAAGGGGCTTGACTTCGCCGGGGTGGAGACGGTGGTGGTGGTCTCGGCCGACGGACTGATAAACCAGCCCGACTTCCGGGCCTCGGAACGCGCATTCTGCATGCTCACACAGGTGGCCGGGCGTGCCGGGCGCCGTGCCGGGCAGGCTGCCCGCGTGCTGGTGCAGACGTGGCAACCTGCCCACCCCCTGCTGGGGTTCGTGCGCGCCCGTGATTACGAGGGGTTCTACCGGGCCGAGATCGCCCAGCGCGAGCGGTTCTGCTACCCGCCGTTTGCCCGCATCGTGACCGTGCGTCTGCGTCACCGCGAGGCCGCCCCTCTGCGCGCGGCGGCCGCCACCTATGCCGAGGCGCTGCGCGCGCTGCTTGGGCGCCGCGTCTACGGTCCCGAGGAGCCCCCCGTAGGACGTGTGCAGGGGCAATACATCCGTCAGGTGATGCTGAAGGTCGAGCCTACAGCCCCGATGACACAGGTAAAGGCCATACTGCGTCAGCTCTGGCAGCAACTCGGTGGCACTCCGGCTTTCAAGGGGGTGACCCTGCAGTATGATGTGGACCCGCAGTGACCCGTCGGCCGTGGCCTGATGCCTCGGCTATACTACCTGCGACGACGGTAGGTAAGAGCGGCGGCAAGGCACGTCACACAGGCCGCCGCGGCAAGGCAGAGATACTGCCCCCACAGATCGACCACGCTGGCCCCGCGCAGATACACCCCGCGCATTATCTCATTGAAATATCGCGGAGGCACAACGTAGGTGAGCGCCTGCGCCCACGCAGGCATCGCCCCTATCGGCGTGAACAGCCCTCCCATCAGCTGGAATACCACAATACAGGCAAACATCACCATTATGGCCTGGAGCATGGTGTGCGACCGATTGGCCACGGCCACCCCCAGGCCCGACATGAACAGGCTGAAAAGCACCGCCGCCAGGTAGATGGCACCCGCACTGCCCAGAGGCCACAGGCCGTAGACGATTCCCCCGACGGCCATCCCCACGGTAATCACCCCAAGCCCCGTGACCCAGAAGGGCACGAGTTTCGACAGCACGAACACGCCGCGCCCCACCGGAGCCACGTTCATCGCCTCCATTGTGCCGGTCTCTTTCTCCTGCACCAGATTCAGCGCCGGCAGGAACCCGCAGATCAGTATCAGCAGTATCACCAGCAGGGCCGGTATCATGAAGTTACGGAAATCAAGCGTGGGGTTATAGCGGTCGGTAACCGTCACCGACGCCGACGGCATGCGGGCACCGCTTTCCGCGCGCCACTGTCTGAGGGTATGCCCCACCGAACCGGCCACATAACGCGCCCCCAGTGCCCCGCGTGTGGCATCCACACCGTTGGCCTCGACATAAAGCGGGCCGGGATTGCGTGACCATTCCGGAGGGATGGTCACCACCACGTCGGCACTCCCCTCCTCGACCTGAGCCATCGCTTCGGAATGGGTACCACAGAGCGCGGTAACCGTCAGTTCGGCGGTTGCGTCCATATCGGCCACAAGGCGCCGCGAAAGCTGTGTGCGGTCATTGTCGACCACAGCCACACTGACATTCCGCACATCCATTGTCGCCACCAGCGGCAGCACGAGCATCACCATCAGAGGCATCACCAGTATCATTTTCGGAATTATGGGGTTGCGCCGCATCAGCGTCACCTCCTTGCGCAGCAGGGCGCCAAGTATCCGCATGTTCTCAGAGCACTTCATGTCACCGTTTCGTTGAATTGAACTTCATTACCGCCACGCCAAGTATGACGACAGTCATACCCCCGAGTACCGCCACTTCCCGCCACACATGCATGAATCCGAGCTGCTGTATCATCATACGTCGCATCGCCGCCACATACCACCTGGCAGGGATGGCGGCCGAGAGCCACTGCAACACCCGCGGCATATTGTCGACAGGGAATATCATGCCCGAGAGCATGATCACCGGGAGCATGAACAGCACCGCCGACACCACAAGTGCCGAGACCTGGTTGTCGACCATCGTAGATACCAGAAGACCGATCGACAGCGACAGCACGACATACAGCAGTGTAACGCCAGTCACACTTGCTATTGTCGATGAGGCGGGCAGTCCCAGCACTGTGTAGGCCATGACGAGCATCACCGCAAGAATCACGCACGACAGCGCGAAATACGGCACAAGCTTGCCGAATATGACCATGCCCGGCCGCACCGGCGAGACAAGCAGCAGATCCATGGTGCCGTTCTCTTTCTCGCTGACAATCGACACCGACGTCATGATAGCGCAGACCAGTATAAAGATCATGCCCATAATGCCGGGCACGAAATTGTATGCGCTTTTCAGCTGCGGATTATAGAGAGTCTCGGTGAGTACGGCCGACGCACTGTCGCCTGTCACAATACCGGTCAGATAGGCCGATGACGTCTGTCCGACAACCGGATTCGAGGCATCTACGACTATGTGCGGAACCGTCACTCCGGCGTCGGTACGCAGATACAGCGCCGCATCGGTTTCTCCGCGTCTGAGCATGCCGTCGACATCGCTGTCAGACACGATTCCCAGAAAAGTGAAATAACTGTCGGCGTGCAGTCTTTCAAGAATCTCGCGCGTCTGCGGCGTATGGCGTTCGACAACCGCCACTACCCTTACGTCGTTCACTTCTGTCGATATGGCAAAACCGAACAGCAACAACAGCATCACAGGCATCACCAGAGTGATGACCATTGTACGTCTGTCGCGCACTATATGCACGGCCTCTTTCTTTATGAGTGATATGAATATGCCCATTGCATCAGTCATTTCTTGTGGCGGAGGCCGCCACGGTTCTGAATACACCGTCCATCGTATCCGCCGCATATTTCTCTTTCAGAGCCCGGGGCGAGCCAAGCGCGGCAATGCGGCCGTCAACCATTATTGACACACGGTTACAATACTCCGCCTCGTCAAGATAATGGGTGGTGACGAATACTGTCATTCCTTCAGCCGACACACGGTATATCAGTTCCCAGAACTTGCGCCGCGTCACCGGATCTACGCCGCCAGTCGGTTCATCAAGGAACACAATTGCAGGACGGTGCACGGTGGCCGACGCAAACGCAAGTTTCTGTTTCCAGCCAACAGGAATGTCACGCACAAGAGTGTCGCGCATCTGATTCATGTCAAGCAGCGTGAATATACGGTCACTCTCACGCTTGATCTCCGCGTCAGTCATTCCGTATATGACAGCGAACAGTCTAAGATTCTCCATCACGGTCAGATTCCCGTATAACGAGAATTTCTGGCTCATGTATCCGATATGCCGCTTGATTTCCTCGGGTCGTGTGTTGATGTCATATCCGGCCACTGTGCCTGTGCCTGACGTGGGCCGGCTGAGGCCGCACAGAATACGCATGGCTGTGGTCTTGCCGGCACCGTTAGCGCCGAGAAAACCGAAAATCTCACCTTTCCGCACGTCAAACGATATGTGGTCCACTGCCGTGAACGACCCGAAACATTTTGTCAGCCCGTCTACCGATATGGCCGGCTGTGTGTCAGCGTCTGAAATCATAAATCAGGTCAGTGTGTCAGTTTTATGAATAAATCCTCGATGGTTCCGCGGGCCGGATATATTCTGGCATCGGCTATACCCTGTTCCGCCAGGCGGCGCTCCGTTGCGGCGGCATCGAACCCGTGGGCACCCACGACATGCAATGTCGCGCCGAAGGTATAGCAGTCGGCCACATCGGGCATGCCGGCTAAAGCCGAAAGCAGCGCAAACATATCCGGTGCCTCGGCATTGTAGAGGTTCACAGTATGTTCTCTGACAAGAGCGGCGGGGTCGCCTGAGGCGAGTATACGCCCTTTGTCGGCGATGGCGACACGGGCGCACCGTGAGGCCTCGTCCATGTACGATGTCGACACCATGATGGTTATGCCCTGGGCGCGCAGACCGCCCAGCATGTCCCAGAACTCGTTACGCGAGACGGCATCGACACCGGTCGTCGGTTCGTCGAGCAGCAGTATTTCAGGCCGGTGTATAAGCGCACAGCTCAATGCCAGTTTCTGTTTCATGCCGCCCGAGAGGCGCCCGGCCAGACGGTCGGGAAACCGTTCGAGCTGACTGAACACCGGGGCTATCAGGTCGTAGTTGTCACGCACATTCACCCCGAACAGCGACGCGAAAAACCGCAGGTTCTCCATCACCGTCATGTCCTGATAAAGCGAGAACCGTTCCGGCATATATCCGATGCGACGGCGCAGTTCCCGGCAGTCGCGCATGGTATCAAGCCCGAGCACCGAGACCCTCCCTGCATCGGGGCTGAGCAGAGTGGCAAGTATGCGGTAGAGAGTGCTTTTACCGGCGCCGTCAGGGCCGATCAGCCCGAACATCTCACCGCGGTCCACGGCAAGCGATATGTCGTCGAGCGCGACAACGGAGCCGTATCTCTTCGACAGACCGCTGATTTCAATCGCCGCAGTCATAGCCTGACCTCGCCATACTGCCCCAGTTTGAGGCGACCGTCGTTCTTCACCGCGATTTTCGCGGCATAGACCAGATTGGCCCGCGAGTCGCGGGTCTGTATCGATTTCGGAGTGAACTCGCTCTCCTCAGCGATCCATGTTATCGTGCCGGGATATTCGAACTGCCTGTCACCGCCGAAATCAGCGATTACGGAAACCTTCTGACCGAGCTTTATGTCGGCAAGCTGTGAGGCCGTGAAATATGCCCGCAGGTAAACGGCACCCATGTCGGCCGCCTTGTAGAGCGGTTTGCCGGGTGTGGCGAACTCCCCGGCCTCGGCGTATTTCACAAGTACGGTACCTGACAGCGGCGACCTGACCACACTCTTCTCAATCTGACTCGCAATCTGCTGGCTCTGATACTGCAGCGCCTCAGCGTTGTCAGAAATTGAGCTGCGGCTTTTACCGAGTGTGGAGAGCTGTGCGTCAAGCTGTCCCTGCAAAGTATTCAGCATCGCACGGGCATCGTCGTACTGCTTGCGCGTGGTGGCACCGTCGGCAAGCAGACGTTCCTGGCGCTCGCATTCGTGCTGCTGATGGGCAATCTGAGCACGCAACGACGCAACCTGTGCGGCAATGTCGGGCGACGATGATTCGGCCGACTGTTGCTGACTGCGGATCTGTTTCTGCTGAAGCACCAGTATGGTCGTGTCAATGACTGCAACAGGCTGACCTGCCGACACGCTGTCGCCCTCGGAAATGTCAAAATCAAGAATTTTGCCTGTGGTTTCGGAGGCGACCGTAACCGTGGTGGCCTCGAATATACCTGTGGCGTCGTAATCGGGCGCATTGCCGCAGGCTGTAAGGGCAAGTGCCGCTAACGGGAAAAGAAGATTGGTGTATTTCATCGGTTGAGAGTATTTTTCAGTTGGAAGATTGCCTGGAGCAGTTCTATTTCATGGTACGATGCCGTGAGCCGGGCCTGATTCTCGTCGGTAATCTTGGCAAGGAGTGCCGTGGCGTCGATGACACCGTTCGCCAGCTGCGACTCTGCGGCACGGCGCACGCTCGTCCTCAGTTCGACAATGCGGTTATCGTCGGCCATGACCGCGCGCAGTCCCTCTATGGCATCGACCTGCGATGTCGCCTGCAGCCGGTTGTTGAACAGGAACACCTCACGGTCTGCGTCGGTGCTTTCGGCAGCCAGAGCCAGACGCCGGCGCGAATTATCGCTGGTATAGAATGTGTCGATGCTCCACGACACCTTTACCCCCGCCAGAATATTGAACGAGAGATTGCGGTTGATCATGCTATCGAAATAATTGAATCCGGGATAACCGTAATATGCCTGGGCGAAGAGTCCGATTTTAGGCATGACGGAACTGTTCACCGCGGCGACGCGGGCGTCTGAGACAAGATTCCGGGCTCTGAAAAGCTCAAGTTCCGGTCTGCGTGACTCCAGATCGGCCGGCATCTCGGCGTGCGGCCTGACAAGCTCCTCGCTGTCAAGATTCTCACCGACATAAAGTGACAGCATGTCACGATACCCTTTTGCCGCATTGCGCGCCGAGGTCACCTGCTGCAACAACGACAGTTCCTGTGCCCCAAGCATGTCAACGTCGCTCTGCATGGCCACGCCACCTTTGAGCATCGACTCCATAAGCGTTCGGCTGGCGCGCAGCAACGTCACGGTATTCTCCGTCCGGGCAATCTGTTCGTCAAACAGAAGTATGCCGAAGAAAAGGTTCATGACCCGCTCGCGCACGGCATACATCTCGACGTCAAGCGCCGCTTGCGATTCGTGGGTGCGGCCCCGCTCTACGGCTCGTTGTGTGCGCGAGGCTCCGCCATCCCATACGGTCTGGGTGACATCTACTCCGGCTTTGTACTGCACAAGACCGATGCCGCGCGACTCCTGCCCCATCTGGGCAAGTACGTTCTGCAAAGCATCCGGGAGTCCGGGAACTTTGTTCTGCGCCGTTGCCTGGGCATAGACCCCTACCCGGGGGAGCCAGCTCTTGTTGATGTCGGAAAGCTCAATGCTGGCCGTATGCTCAACAAGCCCGTATTTCGCCACAAGCGGATAATTCTCGCGGGCCTTGTCGAGACATTCCTCAAGTGTGATGGCGGCGTTGCCGTGTACCGGCATCAACATCGCCGCGAGCAACATCGCCGCGGCAGCTGTCCGTTTCAGGAAAAAGTATCTCATGGAGTTTATTTATATCTTGAGTTTGCGCATGATAGTGTCAATATTCTCACGTTTGCGGGCCGCTACAAAAGCATCAGTGTCTTCCATCAGACCGTTGAGCAGCGGGTTCACCATCGCGCGGGCCATGAAGGGGAAGATGTTGAGCGATACGATATCGAGCATCAGCATGCCTGCGTCAACGCGGCGGCAGAGGCCGCGGGCGGCATAGTCGTCAATCTGCCGTTGAAGGGCATCGACCACCAGAGGCGCATGATGCATTATAGTGTCAAGCACAACCGGCATGCGGTCTGGATACGGAAAGACTTCGCTAATCATGAATCGCGGCAAATCAGGGTTAGCGGCGATAAAATCAAGGTGACGGCCCACGGCATCCTCGATCTTGTCGAAGAGAGGAACGGTGGGATTACCCAAAGATGCGAGCATTATGTCACGCAGGGCACCTATCTTGCCACGGACCACCGTCTCGAAAAGCCGGTCCTTGGTACGGAAATAATAATGGAGCATGGCGTGTGTAACACCTGCAGACTCGGCAATGGCTGTGGTACGCGCGCCGGCATACCCTTTGAGCATGAATTCGCGCTCCGCGGCGACAAGTATGCGGTTCTCTGTGGTGTTGGAATCACATTCTGAGTAAGTTGTGTGCATATCGCAATACAAACAATGGTGTTTAACAATCTTGTTAGCACAAAGCTAAACACAAAAAACAACATTTCAAAATAGAAATTTAACTGATTCTTCATAATGACTATTTTCGGCCAAATAGACCAAACGAAACGAGGAACACAGTTGCCGTCCGGTGGCCGAAAAGCACAAAAAACTGGCCCCGCGGCAAAATTTCGGCATGCCGCGGGGCATCCTTTGCGCCGAATTGTTTAAATTTGTGACCGGTTTTATGAATTTCAGACATTTCAGACATATAATCATATACGCCGTGATAGCTCTGGTGGCCGCACAGACCCCGGGTACGGCGCACGCCGCCGACAGCGGCCGCAAGTTCACCGTCACGCTCGACGCCGGCCACGGTGGCCACGACCATGGCGCCACAGGGTGCCATTCGTCAGAAAAGGATATCACACTGGCCGTGGTGAAGAAAGTGGGCGCGCTGATACGCCACAACCTGGGCAAAGACGCACGAGTGGTCTACACTCGCGACGGCGACTTCTTCGTGCCCCTGCAAGAGCGTGCCGACATCGCCAACTCGGCAAAAAGCGACCTATTCATCTCGGTGCACATCAACTCGGTGGCGAAATCGAACAAGAACCGGAACTCGATAGAAGGAGTGCAGGTCTATACTCTGGGCCTCCACAAGACCGCCGAGAACCTCGCCGTGGCCAAACGCGAGAATGCCGTGATGGAGCTTGAAGATGACCATACGGCCCGATACGCCGGTTTCGACCCCGAATCGCCCGAAAGCGACATAATCTTCGAGCTGTCGCAGAACAAGCGCCTCGACCAGAGCATCGAGTTTGCCGACGCCGCCTATAACGAACTTATCCATGTGGCCGGCCGTGCCCCGCGCGGCGTGCGCCAGGCAGGGTTCTGGGTACTGTGGGCCACATCGATGCCCGCGGTACTCATCGAGCTTGACTTCATCTGCAACCCCGACTCGGAGGAGTTCCTTACCTCGCAGGATGGCCAGAACAGCATGGCCGCCGCCATCTACAACGCCTTCTGCTCGTACATCAACACTTACGGTCCCGATGTCACCGGCCACAAGATTGCCGCCAAGCGTCTCCCCGGCTCTTACGTGCCCCCGAAACGCAAAGCCCCCGAACTCACACACGAAGAGAAACCGGCGCGCGTGGCCGACCTGGTCGAGGCCATCCCCGCCGACGAGGGTACAGCAAAAAAGCCGTCATACCGCATACAGATAGTGGCCTCGGTGGCACCGCTCGAAAAAGATTCGCCCGAACTTAAAGGCGCGCGCAAGGTGGCGCAGTACCGCGAGGGGAATCTGTACAAATACACCGTCGGCCCGTATCAGAACATGAAAAAGGCCCAGAAAGCCCTCGATGACGTGCGGCGCGACTTCCCCGACGCCTTCATCGTGGAAATCCAACAGGGACGGCGCACCGGCGCACAGTTGCCCTGACACATATCATTACCCCAACACTGACACTCACATCTACCATTATGGCAAAGAAAGAAATAATCATCGGCTCATGCGTCATACTCGCCCTGGCAGTGCTCTACTTCGGCATCGAGTACCTTAAAGGCGTAAACCTCTTCAAACCCGCCAACTACTACTCGGCCATGTACACCGACGTGGCAGGCCTGCAGAAATCGGCACCCGTCACGCTCAACGGCCTCAAGGTTGGCCAGGTATCGAGCATCGGTTACGAATACAAGAACCCGGGCCACGTGCTGGTCGAGATGAGCCTCGACAAAGAACTGCGCATTCCCAACGGCTCGAAGGCCGTAATCGAGCAGGATCTGCTCGGCACCGCCACCGTTGTGCTGCACATGTCTGACGCCACCGAGTATCAGCCTGTCGGCTCCCGGCTTGAGGGAGAGACAGCCACCGGCCTCATGGGTACTGTGAGCCAGCAGCTGATGCCCTCGGTATCGGCCATCTTCCCCAAGATCGACACCCTGCTCACATCGGTTAACGCCCTGGCGGCCAACCCCGCTCTGGCCGCATCGTTGACCCGTCTCGACGACATCACCCTCAACATCGACCGCACCATACGCCAGCTCAATGCCGCAGTGACCACACTCCCCGCCACAGCATCGAACATCAATACCGTCTCGGCAAACCTCACCACCATGACCGATGACCTCTCGCAGTTCACAGGCAAGATCAACGCCATCCCCGTCGACTCGCTGGCCGACAACCTCACCACCCTTTCGGCCAACCTGCGCCAACTCTCGACCGAGCTCAACAACCCAAACTCTACCCTCGGCGCCCTGACCCACGACCGCGAACTCTACAACAACCTCAACGCCGCCGCCGCGTCGCTCGACTCCCTGCTCATCGACGTCAAGCGCAACCCCAAACGCTACATATCCATCACGCTCCTCTGATCTCCTCTCCTCTTAGACATCATTAATGCAGCGAGCCGTCCTCCATGACCGAGGGACGGCTCGCTGCATTAACACATCGTAGATTTATAATTATTGCTGTCCGGTAAACATGTCCAAGTAAGTGCCGGTCACCGGAAACGCGAAACATAAGCCACGTAGTGGCGCAAGATTCCAGGCCACAGCTGCGCACCCCGTGGGGGTGCGCAGCTGTGGTAATCTGATGCTGTCGCTTCGCGCTATGGCACCTTATATTTTACCGGACACCAATGATTTATTATATCAACCCAAACCGATATTCGTCAGCATGCGCCGCACTAATATCGCCACGATTGTCACAATCTCTTAACAAGAGATTGGTTTTATGTTGCAAAGTTACATATTTTTCTGCAAAACAATGCTTTATAGTATAAGAATGTGCGTTCTATGAGAAGTTCCGTTGTGCTGCCGGGATACACTATTACATTATTATATATTATTTAATTTCATCAACAAGCTTGTAATCAAACGATTACACGATTGTCACAATCTCTTGTTAAGAGATTGTGACAATCGTGGCGATATTAGTGCGGCGCATGC
>CALJBF010000325.1 GCA_938027385.1 uncultured Porphyromonadaceae bacterium
AACTGCTCTTTCAAGAATGAAAATCTTGCGTCCTAACCGATAGACGAATGGGCCGAAATCTACCCACTGGCTTTCTCAAGCCCTGTGGGTCGAAAATTACGAGAATATTATTGGATAAGTATCGAAATTTTCGTTTATGTGGAGTGCTGTCTCCTGTCGGAACCTATGCGGCCTAATGTACCGCCCGTAGCGGAATGTTTTAGCCGAGTTTGTTGATCAGGATAGCCAGACGGCTCTTCAGGTTCGAGGCTTTGTTCTTCGAGATAGACTTCTTTGCGGCCAGACGGTCGAGCATAGAAGATACTTTCTTGTAAGACTCCTCGGCCTGTGCCTTGTCGGTCATGGCGCGGAGACGGCGCACGGCTGTGCGGGCGCTTTTAGCGTAGTAACGGTTGCGCAGACGACGGCTCTGTGTCTGGCGGATGCGTTTTAAAGCTGATTTATGGTTAGCCATTTTTAGGTAAAATGTCATTTGTTCCAAGCCATGCTCAGTCGGGCGCTGACTTGCTGTTATTAGTTATTTTTAGTAGCCCATAGCAGAATCGAACTGCTCTTTCAAGAATGAAAATCTTGCGTCCTAACCGATAGACGAATGGGCCTCTCCAAATTACGTTTAATATACATCCACCCATGTGGGCTTTTGCGACTGCAAAGTTAAGCGATTGTCGGCGAATACGCAAATTTTTAGACGAAAAATTTGCGTATTGACGCCTAATTTTGTTGTGCGTCAGCGTTTTGTGATAATTGCCGAAATGCTTATTTGAAATCGTTCCGAATAATATCGGTTTTTGTAAATCGGTTGTCAATCATAGACTTGAGGGTGCGGTTCGTAGCTGATGCGGATCAGGCGGGGGCGGGTGGGATCGTAGGCGGGGTTCACGACACTGCGCGCGGGGTCGAAGGAGGGGGTGGAGATGTCGGCAAGTTCCATGAGCATGTGGCCGATATCGTCGGTGGTGGCGCGCAACGGGGCGGCGCGGCGTATTGCGAGTGCCTTTTCGGGATGGCGGTGGAGGAATGTCGGGGTCATGTAGACCATCATCGGTACGCGCAGCTGGAACGAGGGGTCTGAGGCGCCTTTGGCCGTGCCGTGGCCGAAGAAGTCACTGAGATCGTGAATCTCTTCGCCGTGGTCTGAAATGTAGACGACAACGGCGTCGCGGTCGCGCCACTTTCCGATAATCGATGCTACGATATGGTCATTGTAGAGTGTGGCGTTGTCGTATGCGGCCAGGTCGGCGCGCTGTGTGGGGGTGAAACGGCGGCTGTCGTATCCGTCGGGGGTGAACCGTGCGAACGAGGCGGGGTAACGGTCGCGGTAATAATAATGCTGCCCGTACAGGTGGATGAAATAGAATCCCGGGCGTCCCACGGGGCGGATTGCGGCGGCAACGATGCTGTCGTCGGCGAGGTAGCGGTCTGAACGGAAGTCATAGCAGATGCCGGACAGTTCCGGGGCGCTCTGGAAGTAATCGCCGTCGCCGGTGGTGAACTGGTTCTCGTACAGGGCGGTATAGTAACCGGCCCTGCGGAACAGCACGGGGAATATCGGTGTGGATGATGTGCCCCGGTCGACAACGCTCATATTGAGCATATACTTCATGGCGTTGAGGGTGTTGTCGGAGGGGGAGATCACATCGGTAAACACCACGAGCGACGAGTCGGCGCTCCAGGCCGAAAGATTCGGGGTGGTCGGTCTGTCGTAGCCGTAAAGAGGGGTGTGGTGGCAGGCGAACGATTCGCCGAGGATGAATACAAAATCGGTTTCGGGGGTGGTGACGGCAGTTGCCTCGGCCTCGCGGCATGCGGCTGTGAGCTCGCGGGTGAAACGCAGAGTCTGTGTCGAGTGGCGCAGACTGTTGAGCACGCGCGTCAGGGTAGTGTAGGCCGGTATGTATCCGCCGTTCGTTCCGGCCGAGCATACGGCCGCCACTCCCATATACAGATATATCGCTGTGCCCGCAACGGAGGTGCCGATGGCGATGCGGCGCCCCCAGCGTGCGCCGATATGTGCGTCGGCGAGTCGGGCAAGCATCCATGCCGCATATATATAAGCCGCCGCCCCGCCTGCGTACAGCGCTATGGTGAGCGGTCCGAAATAGCTTTTGCCGAAAGTGGCGCCCTCGTCGGCGCGGGTGTTCATGATGAGTTCGGCCGTATGATAGAAGATGACCTGCCCGAAAGTAGTGATCATGAAGATATCGGTGGCTGTCAGCAGTGTGTAGAGAGCCGTCATGATCCAAAGCGCGGCTGTGCCGAGCGGTTTCCACACCCGGCCGAGCAGATGCACGGCGAGCGTTTCGGCCGTGGCAAACAGTCCCGACAGGCACACGACGCACAGCACCCCGAACAGAGAGGGGTATTGCCACAGGACAAGGCTGTTGCTGACCAGATTGAGAATCAGCAACATCCAGAATATGCGGCCGCAATGGCGCGTGTCGGAGGTGCGGTTCATCCGGCGAGGATGGCTGAAACGAGGGTGGATGATGCCGTTGGTGAGATGGCGCGCAGGGGTGCCAGCGCGGGGTCGGTAATCAGGGTGGCCAGAGTGTCGGTGCTGTCGGCCACATGCACATAGCCTAATTCGCTGAGGCGCCTGGCTGTGGCCTGCTGGTGGTCGTTGCGGTGCTCGCCGAGAGCTGCTTTGCGCGGCACCACGATTATCGGCTTTGCGCTCTCGAGAGCCGAGATTATGGTGCCCATGCCGGCATGCGCCACGATAAGACGGGCACGCGAGAAAATCTCGCCGAACTCGTCGGGGGCAATGAATCCGCGGGTGGTGAGGTTGCGTGGTCGGTAGCGGTCGGGAATGGCCTGCACTACAAGTTCCTCGCCGCCGAGCGACGGGGCGATGCTGTCAAGCATCTCAAGGAAACGGTCAAAGGGCAACTGGGTGCCGGTAGTGGCGAATATCATCGGGAGGGGTGGTTCGTCGGGTTCGTGTGGTTTCAATGGCGCGTGGCGGGGTATGTGGGTGTCAGGCGTCGTCGCCGAGCACATTCCCGGCATATCTGACGCGGCCGCCTGCAAGCTCCGGCCATTGGGTGTAGGTTTCGGAGGCGATGCGCGATGCCAGACGGCCGCACATTGACAGCTGTTCGACATTCGCTATCGAGTCGACCCACACGGCCCGCACGCCGCAGAGCCTTGCGGCGATGATGGTGACAAGGCCCGGTGCGGCCCCGGTGGAAACGACCACATCGGGGTGCAGACGCCTGACAATGCGGATTGCGCGCCACAGGGCCGGAAAAAGGCGCCAGGCGTCGGTGCGGCTGAAGTCGCCCAGCCGGAAGAACCGGCTCCCCCGGGGAATCATGGTGGCGCACCGGTCGTGCGTCGACAGATAGTCGACCTGGCATCCGCGCCGGTGCATGCCGGCGGTGAGCCGCAGCAGCTGTATCCAGTGGCCGCCGAGCGAGGCGGCCGCCAGTACGTGGCGCGTGTCTGCGGGTGACTGCGGTTTCTTTCCGTTGTCGGGGTGGCTCATCGGCAGGGTGTCATGAACGTTGTGGCAGTCTTATCATGTCGCCGAGGCGGCGCTGGAACGCGAGAGTGTAGTCGGTGTCCATACCGGGGGTGAACGACATCTCGCCGAACATCGGGCGTCCGTCGATCACATAGAAGTCCACGCGCACATACTCGAACCCTTCGGACAGGCGTGCGGCGATGCGTTTCATCTCGTCCCAGCAGGGCGGGGGCGGCGTCACGGGGCCGGGAATGATGTGGCTCAGCGAATATGCGCACGAGTCGGGCACCGGTTTCCAGTCCATGTCGTAGATAATGCACTTCTTGGTGTGGGTTCCCTCCACCCGGTCAGAGAACACGGTGCAGAAGGCCGGTTTGCCGTCAAAACACTCGAGCTTGTAGTCGATGAGGGGTTTTTCGGGGTCGCCGTCCTGCACAAGCAGTTCCTCGGCTATGATCAGCGGTTTTATCAGTGAGTAATGACGCTCGCCGGTAAGATCGCCGAAATGGATATCCATCCATCGCGAAAGCTTTTTCACGGCATGGCGCCGGTCGAGCTGTGCTTTGTCTCGCACGATTATGTTCGTGGTGCAGCCGTTGTTGGTTTTGATCACGAAACTGTTGGGCAGGGCTTCAAAATCGATCTCGTCGGCCGACTCATACACGCCGTATAGCTTTGCAAGCAGGCTTTCGCCGGCACGTTCCGCCACATACTGCCGCACGGCGTATTTGTCGGCCAGGCGTGCCTGGCGCTCCTGGGGGGTGTTGTTCATCAGCCAGAACACCTGGTCGTGATAGAGGCGCGGGTTACGGGTCTCCATCGGGCGGTGGTAGGCTTTGAGATACCTCAGGGCTATCCATTGCCTGGAAAACCGGTGCAGCACACCGTGCAGGGGGTTGAGTATATAATATTTCAGCGATAAAGCCATGTCAAGTCGGAATCGGCGGGCAGTCTGTTACCCTTACCAATAACGCCGCCGATAGTTAAATATTGTGTAACGTGGTGCGACCGGCGGCAGATGCGGGTCGTGTGAAAGATTTTTTGTAACTTTGTCAGTTGATATGGGAAAGAACAAATTGAAGAAGTTCAGGGAAATGGAGACCATAGACAGTGTCTTCCAGTATCCGTACTCGGTTCTTGAGGCCGAGGGGTTCCCTTTGCGCGGCCTGTGGCGCGAAAAGCAGTTCGGCGGCGACGGCCCTGTCGTGCTCGAGTTGGGGTGCGGCAAGGGTGAATATACCGTGGGGCTTGCCCGCCGTTTCCCCGGCAGCAACTTCATAGGCCTCGACATCAAGGGGGCGCGCATGTGGACGGGTGCCCGTCAGGCACGCGACGAGGGGCTTGCCAACGCAGCCTTCCTGCGCACCAACATCGAGCTTGCCGACCGCTTTTTCGCTCCCGGCGAGGTGTCTGAGATATGGATCACCTTCCCCGACCCGCAGATGAAGAAGGCGCGCAAGCGCCTGACCGGCACGAACTTCATGGCGCTTTACCGCCGCATCCTGGCGCCGGGGGGCGTGGTGCGGCTCAAGACCGACTCCCCTTTCCTGTATGCCTATACCCTGGCCATGGCCCGCGAGAACGGCATGGAGGTGCTGGCCTGTACCGACGACCTCTACGGCCCCGCGGCGATGGCCGACCCCACGCTGCCCGAGGGGTTGCGCGAGATACGCACATATTACGAGCAGCAGTGGCTGGCCCGCGGCCTGACCATAAAATACATAGCTCTGAAACCGGGCTCTGCCGGCGAGTTGCGCGAGCCTGATGTGGAGATTCCGCACGACACCTACCGCTCATTCTCGCGCGGCACACTCGAGACCGGCGATTTCTCACGCCCGGCCGACAATAACCTGTAATCACAACCGACATGGAACGCTTATATCCCAACCTTATACTTGACGCCCTGCGCAACGTGCGCTATCCGGCGTCGGGCAAAAACATCGTCGAGGCCGGCATGGTGGCCGACGACATCCGCATAGACGGCAACCGCGTAAGTTTCTCGCTGATTTTCGACAAGCCCACCGACCCGTTCATAAAGTCGCTGGTGCGCGCCGCCGAGGCCGCGATCACCACATATATCTCGCCCGAGGTTGACATAAAGGGGAACGTAGGCGTGATCACACGCCAGTCTATGCCCGTGCCTGCCGAGAAACCGCTGCGCCACGTGAAGAACATCATCGGCGTGTCGTCGGGCAAAGGTGGCGTGGGGAAATCCACCGTCGCCGCCAACCTGGCGGTGGCCCTGGCGCGCGAAGGGTACAAGGTGGGTCTGCTCGACGCCGACATCTTCGGGCCGTCGATGCCGAAAATGTTCGGTGTCGAAGACGAGGAGCTTTACATGCACAAGGTCGATGACCGCGACCTGATCATCCCCATCGAGCGCTATGGCGTGAAACTGCTGTCGATCGGATTCCTGGTCGACAAGAACGCCCCGGTGCTTTGGCGCGGCTCGATGGCCTCGAACGCCCTGAAACAGCTTATCGGCGATGCCGACTGGGGCGATCTCGACTACTTCGTGATCGACATGCCGCCGGGCACCTCGGATATCCACCTGACGCTGGTTCAGACCCTGGCCATAACCGGTGTGGTGATTGTGACCACCCCGCAGGAGGTGGCGCTGGCCGATGCCCGCAAGGGGATAGCCATGTTCACCGGCGACAAGGTGAATGTGCCCATCCTCGGGCTGGTAGAGAACATGGCCTGGTTCACCCCCGAAACCCATCCCGACGAGAAATACTATATCTTCGGCCGCGAAGGCGGCGTGCGTCTGGCCAAGGAGCTTGGCGTGAAACTGCTGGCGCAGATTCCGCTGGTGGCCACGGTATGCGAGAGCGGCGACGGCGGCGAGCCCATAGCGCGCCGCGACTCGCTGATGGGGCACGAGTTCATCCATCTGGCCCATGAGGTCACCGAGGCTGTCGACCGCCGCAACGCCACCCTCCCCCCGACACAGGTCGTTGGCCTCAAGAAATAATCCCGGCATACCGTCCCCCCCTCCACACATGGCAAAAATACTGATCATCAACGGCCCCAACCTGAACCTGTTGGGCGTGCGCCAGCCCGAGATATACGGGCGCGTGTCGATGGAAGATTATGTGAAGGCTCTCGGCGCCGACTATCCGCAGGTCGAGATAGACTATTACCAGTCGAACCACGAGGGCGACATCATCGACCGTCTGCACGACGCCGGTTTCGACCCCGACCTCAACGGTATAGTGCTCAATGCCGGGGCCTACACGCATACGTCGCTCGCCATCGCCGACGCCATCGCCGCCATAGAGCGCCCGGTGGTGGAGGTGCATATCTCTAATGTGGCCGCGCGCGAGGCGGTGCGCCACACATCGCTGATAGCGCCGGTGTGCCGTGGCACGATAACCGGGTTCGGGCTTGACTCGTACCGGCTGGCTGTGGAGGCGCTACTGTGAGGGGCGTTTTGGGGAGTTTATGGAGTTTAGAGAGTTTAGAGAGTTTAGAAAGTTAAGAAAGTTGAGAGAAGTGTGACGCCTGACGAAAGAATCGACGAATACATAGCGGCGCATACCACGCCGGGGCATGAGTCGTTGGCGCGCATTGAGAGGCGCGTCAACCTCAGGTCGTCATACCCGCGCATGTGCTCGGGGCATGTGCAGGGGCGCGTGCTGGCCATGCTGTCGGCCATGATCGCCCCAAGGAAGGTGCTTGAGATCGGCACCTTCGCCGGTTATTCGGCATTGTGTCTGGCAGAGGGGATGCCTGACGAGGACTGCCGCCTGCATACCATCGAGATTGACGACGAGATGGAATCGTTCATCCGCGAGAACCTGGCGTCGTCTCCCTACGGCAGCCGCGTCACGCTCCATATCGGCGATGCCGCCGACATCCTGCCCCGGCTTGCCGCCGAGGCGCCGTTTGACCTGGCCTTTATCGACGGGAACAAACGCACCTACCGTGAGACATTCTATCAGGTGCTACCGCTGATACGCCCGGGAGGGTTCATCCTGGCCGACAACACGCTCTGGAGCGGCAAGGTTGTCGCCGAGCCGCCGGCCTCAGACCCCCAGACCCTCGGCATCCTCGATTTCAACGACGCCGTGGCCGCCGACCCCCGCCTTGAGACCGTTATCCTCCCCCTGCGCGACGGCCTCACCCTTGTGCGCGTGAAACCCTGAGATTGCATACCCACTCCAGACTGAATGCATCTGTCAAAAAATAGATGTCATTCTGAGGCATCGTCACTGCCTGCTATCCCCGACTATACCTGCTCCATCAGTTTTTGTTTTTTGTGACAAAACGGCTACAATCTTTAGACAATGCCATGAATTGTTGATTGCCCCTTTGTTTTCCGAGGCATCCCGCATTATATTTGCACACACTGCAACCGCAAAAGAATCAAAAACCTGACTTTACCGACAATTTATACCTGCATAACTAACAACTTTTTTTGAATATTCATTTTAAAATATGAAAATATGAAAAAAGGTTTTTTGATTCTCGTCATGACGGCTCTGTGTGCGGTCATGGTTTCAGCCAGGACACTGCGTCTTGGCGTGGCTCCGATGGATGACGGTTCTCTGCCCGAAGCGCCTGAGAACCTGACACCGATCTGCAATATGACTATTGCAGACGACTCGACATCGGTCACCATCGAGTTCATATTCCCCACACTCGAGTATTACCCCGACAATCTTTATCCCGCATCCAACTGGTGTCAGGTGAAAGATTTCTATCCGTCGGTCGTGCCGGGTACAGCCGGGTTGCCGCAACGCACGTTAGTGTTCCAGATTCCGGTGGATGCCACGAATATCACGCTTACCGAGAATTTCGTGCAGTGGCAGCGGTTCAATGATTTTGAGCCTACACCTGCCAGGCCGATACTGTTCGAGGAACAGTGGGAGAATCTTGAGACGGTGCCGCCAATCACGATCTTTGATGACGAAAACGACCGCACGGCCGCTACGCTCACAATCGGCGGCAGCTCGCAGGAATACAAAGAGGTTTACATTCATATCGAACCCTTCAAATATTATGGAAAGGAAAAAGGCATCGGCGTATGCTATCACTTCTCGTACACGTTCTCGTTTGACTGCGAGGATACCGATACTGCCGGTGATGACCCTGAACGGGTCATTGTCGGTCCGGTAAGATCTGATGCAATGGAGGTGCTGAAGTCGGGTCTTTCCAATCGTCCGGCCAACTATCTTGTTATCACGGCACTATTTCACCGCGAAAAATTCGCGGATTATGCCCGGTGGAAGAAGGCATGTGGTCATGATGTCAGAATCATGGCAAAAAGCCGATGGACCGTCAAGCAGATTAAGGATTCGATAGCTCAGGCATATAATGATGACAGGAATCTGAAATATATCATTCTTGGCGGGAAGTACGAGGAAATCCCTGCCGCGACATCAACAGCGTATTACAATACCGAATCAAACACCAGATGTCTTACGGATTATCCGTATGCGTGCGTAGGCAACGAGAAGGAGCGTACATTCCGTACATTCTATACCGGTCGAATGTTGCTGAATCATGATCAGGAATTGCCTATTATTCTTAACAAGATGAGGAATTTCTACAAAAATTCGCTTGATAATCCTGATTTTTATCGACAGGGCGCCCATGTATCGAATTTTTATGGGGATGAGGCATATCATATCTCCGAGCAAGGTTTATATATCAAGACCTGCGAGGATATTAGGCAACATGTAATGGCTAACGGCAAGACTGTCCACAGGCTATATTCAAAAGATGTTGATGCAACACCTCTTTACTGGGGTAATTTGTGCGGTCATGAAGTGGATATTCCTGAGGATCTGCTTTATCCTGTCGCTTACAAGTGGAACGCAACCACAGACTCCATTCTGAAACTTTATGACAGAGGGTGTTTTTATTTCCTTTATCGGGGGCATGGCGATACAACGCGATGGAAACTGCCCGAACTTGCTGTCACTGACATAACAAGGGATAGAATGGACTATCATCCGGTTGTTTTCAGCATCACCTGCCTGACAGGGAAGTTTGATGAGCCCAATGGTTTTGCCAAGCATCTTTTGACCTCGAGCTGGGGAGCATCTGCCGTGTTCGCTGCTACACAGTCGAGCTATACATGTTTAAATGATGCTCTCGCATTGGGGATGTTCAAGACAATATGGCCTTTCCCGGAATATGATACACAGACGATTGAGCGTGATTTTCCCACCAAACTGCGTCTTAATCAGATAAGTAGCATCCGAAGGCTGATAAAAGAGGACTGGTTGACCTTGGGTAATATACTGTATAACGGTGAAACCTATATGAGCAAGGGATGGTATGTCGGAAAACTGGTAAACGGGATTAATCTGGAAGAATGTATTCCGGCGCAAAAAGAGCTGTATCATGTTTACGGTGATCCAGGATTGTATATGAATACGGCCCTCCCCACAGAGCAGACAAATGTGCATCTCACCTACCGGAAGGCAATTGGGTCGGGAACATCCACCCAATATTTCGTCAGCGTGTCGGTGGATTCATTATCAATGATCGGTTTCTGGAATGAAACGACCGGAATGGTGAAACGTTTTCATAATGATAAGGCAAGTGTGTTCGTTGATGCGAATGACAAATTCCACATCACCATATTGCGGCATAATAAAATCCCCTTTACATTTGACGTGGCAAACGGAGTGGTAAAAGCCTCGGGGGCGTATGTCAACGATGTGAGCACACTGGCGCAGCCGGCCATCAGGTCAGTGAAACAGACATCACCTGACAGCATGGATGTGGAATACTCGTTTGGCGCTGAAGAAGATATTGACTATATTCCGGAAGGTACCATCTATGTCAGGGATTTCTCAAACAATGTGCTTGCCACCGAGCGGATAAATGAGGCAAACGGCAGCGTCACGCTTTCATCACCGGCCATCACCCCCGGCATCTATGTGGTATCGCTTGAGACTGCATTAGGCGAGATTCAATATCATAAAATCCTTATTAAATAAACATCAGTCATGAAACAAATGCTTGTCGCACTTATTCTGTGCGTTGTCGGTTCGGTATCGGCACGGGGTGAGATTGTCACCACTTTCTGGGACGGCCCGATGCTTTTTCAGGTTCTTTCGGAGGAGGAGGGGACTGCCGCTCTGATTGCTCCCACTGTGGAGAGTATGAATGCAGAATACCTTCAGGGCATGACCAGAATCACAGTGCCGTCGACAGTCACGGACTCCTCTACCGGGTTGCGCTATCAGGTTGTAACTATAAGAGGAGATGTATTCTCTCCGCTGCGAGCATCTGTGGAAGAGGTAGTGATACCTGATGGGGTAAAGGAAGTATATGGTTTTAACAAAATGCCCAATCTTAAATCAGTGATATTACCGAATTCGGTGGAGAAAATGGGCATTTTTTGCGGATTGACTGCACTGAAGGAACTCGACTTTCCTGAGAACCTAAAAGAAATCACCATG